>DAHXLZ010000123.1 GCA_027365715.1 Methanomassiliicoccales archaeon
GCATAGTTCCAGAGGAACTTCAGTTCATCGAGCTGCCATATGAGTTCACGTTCCTGGTTGCGGAACGGATACAGGCGGTACTTGAAGGGGACATACATCGGAGGTCGCATCTGTTGCATATTCATCTTCCTATTTGGTTCCGTCGCTCGCTTACCCACGAATAAATTCGTGGGCTTGTGCTCGCTTTTTGGTCAATCCCCTGTCCTTTTCATTCCCGTCCGCTTTATGAAACGAGTCTTCCAGCCATCCAATCCGCGTCGAATGGTATGAGGTCATCATACTTCTGTCCCGTTCCAAGGAAGGCAATCGGTCTGTTTATTGTCTTTGCTATCGACAGCGCGCTTCCTCCCCTGGCATCCGCATCGATCTTGGTGAGTATGACCATGTCTATGCCTACAACCTCATTAAACTTCTTTGCCTGCTCGATCATATCATTTCCCGCCAGCGCATCGCCGACGAAGACAACAATATCTGGTTCAGCAACGCGCCTGATTTTCTTCATTTCATCCATGAGGTTGTTATTCGTCTGCATTCTCCCCGCAGTGTCAATCAGAACGAAATCCCTGTGTCTTGCCTTCGCATGTTCAACGGCATCGAATGCGACGGCCGCGGCATCTCCTCCATGCTCATGGGAAATCACGTGTACATCAAGCGCTCTGCCGTGCACCTTGAGCTGCTCTATTGCTCCTGCCCGGAACGTATCTCCTGCAGCCATTACAACCGTGTAATTTCTCTTCTTCAGCATGCTGGCAAATTTTGCGACCACTGTTGTCTTCCCTGTGCCGTTTATGCCTACAAACATTATTATCGTCGGTCTTTTCAGCCCACTCACTACACTGTTAAAATCAACAACATACTGCATCAGTATGCTCCTGACAGTATTCCTGAGCGCAGAGGTGACAGCCCCTCCCAGATCATGACCTTTTGCAATCTTCTTGCTGCCCAGCTCTTTCTTCATCGCCGCCACAATCTCCTGTGCAACCGGCTGGGCAACATCCGATTCAAGAAGACCTAATTCCAGCTCCCAGCATATCTCGTCAAGCTTGTCCTCCCTGATGCTCTTTCCCTGTTCGCCGATCGCTCCCTGAAGCTGTTCCCTGTCTGCTTCCTCCTTCAGCAGACCGAGTCTTCTTTTCAGAGCCGAAAACATACGGAATCAGCCTGCCTGGCGCTCCTGCTCCTTTTCTGCCTCTTGCTCGATCATGGCCTGCAGGCTGCTCATCTGTCTCTGCATTTCTCCCATCCTGTCATACACTTTCTGTGACGCTTCTACAAGCTCCTTGATTCGGGCATCCATAATCTCCACAATCTTGTTCAGCGGCTCCTCGAACGTGTATCCTACGGCTGTTGATACAAGTCCCCTGCCGGTATTTACGGCCCTTGCAGGCAGATACACTCCACCTCCAACCGGAACCAGAACTTCCGCATTTTCTTCCGCGCCTGAATAGCCTCTGGCTGTGTCTCTTGCCCTGGAAAACTCATTTATGGAGGACTGGATGAGCTGCAACTGTTCCGACAGTGCCTCTACCTGCGCTCTTAACGTATCCATTGCGGAAAAGGCCTGCCTGAGTTCATCGTCATTCAAGCGCCCTCACCGACCTGATGTCTTACAATATCATCAGTTATGGCGTCGTCCGCGAGCGGCATGACTGTTTCTATCTTCACAAGCCTGCGGGGAACCCTGTGTCTGCTCCCGAGAATGGTCAGTATCTTCTCGCGCGCTGCAGCCTCATCGGTTGAGGCGACCTCTATTGTGAAAGACTGCCAGCTTCTTTCCGATATCCTGAACGTCCCTTTTACGACAAATGCCTTCATATCTATCATCCTGCCATCAGCATTTAACCGCAGGTGTCATAAACTCTTTTCCACTGCAGGGCTCTGTCAACTTTTTGTTGATATTCCGCAGAAACGACGGGAACCCTCAGGTCCCGTCCGGGCTGCGTTGCCCCGTAGGCCCGCATCGGGGCTGTCAGGAAGGGTTTTTAAACTCTGCTCAGTGCCCGTTTCCAGACTGTTTAAAGACAGAGTCACAGAGCTGCGGACTTGCGGAGCACCCGCAGGTGTGTATGTATTTCTCCGACCTGACTTCTGCTTATCCATCTCAAAGCCCCCTGAACGGCCAAATCAACCACGATTTGACAACGTCTGTAATCGTTGCCCAGCTGCTGTGATGCGAATGTCTATATCTACGCTTTAAACTCACGCATCAGTGCTCTGCTCCTCCTGCAATTCTGATGCCATATACTTTG
>DAHXLZ010000124.1 GCA_027365715.1 Methanomassiliicoccales archaeon
CGAGCTCATCCACCCAATCATCGAGGCCATCCCTCTCCTGAGGTTCCGGCAGCTCTTCTTCGGCTCTCATTAAAACACCGCATCGCTTACTTCGGTACCTTTTCCCAGTCTTTCAGGAATCTTTCGAGCCCGGCATCGGTCAGGGAATGCTTCATCATCAGTTTCAGAACCGAGTACGGGATTGTAGACACATGGGCACCGAGCATGGCTGCGTCAGTCACATGTATCGGATTCCGTACACTCGCAACGAGTATTTCTGTCCTGAATTTGTACTGCCTGTATATTTCTGAAAGACTGGGAAAAGGTACCGAAGTAAGCGATGCGGTGTTTTAATGAGAGCCGAAGAAGAGCTGCCGGAACCTCAGGAGAGGGATGGCCTCGATGATTGGGTGGATGAGCTCGACAGGCTCATCGGTGTGCAGGAAATGACAGATGATGAAATTGATGCGGCGCATGCCGATGAGAAAAAGAGGAAGGGGCTTGATATCACGCTGCTCATTGCCATGGCAATCGTCATTCTGCTCATAGCTGCAGCTCTGCTCTATTTCAGAATACTGTAGCTAAATCAGTGTTACAATGTAGTAGATGTTGAACAGAATTATTATGGACGCCACTGCAACTGCCAGAACAGTTGTCACCTTTTTATTGACGAAAGGACCCATGAGCTTTCTGTCCACAGAATAGAGAATCAGCGGTATCATCGGCAGCGGTATCATGAGGCTGAGAACGACCTGGCTGTAAAAGAGTATGAAGAAGGGATTGAAACCGAGGAGTAATGCGACTGTTGTCGGAAAGACGTTGATGCCTCTCGTCACAAGACGCCTCTTCCACGGATTTATCTTTCTGCCAAGGAGTCCCTCCATTACCGACTGACCCGCAAGCGTTCCTGTTGTGGATGAGGAAAGACCAGAGGAAAGAAGAGCAGCAATGAATGCGTAACCTGCGATGGGGCCGAACAGCGGTTTGAGTGTCTGGTATGCACTGTTGATTGTCAGGACAAACGTTAAATGCCTGGAGTAGAAGCTCCCCGCGGCCATTATCAGAATGGCTGCATTGACGAAGGAAGCAACAGTAAGGAATATTATGGTGTCATACCGGTGGAAGCGGAGCATTTCCGTCTTCTCCGCCACATCTGAACCCTTCAGCTTGTTCCTTGTGAGGTCTGAGTGAAGGTAAAGCACATGCGGCATCACTGTTGCGCCGATTATGGATATGGCGAAGACCGCCAATCCCGAATTCATTGCCGGAAGGATTGAACCTGTGGCTACACTGCTCAGGCTGGGCCGGGCAAGGAAGATTTCATAGAGATAACCAACGCCGATCATTCCAACAAAAAGCATGAATGCCTGTTCCACCCTCCGTATCCCCTTCTTTGCCAGGTAGATGAGCAGGAAGACATCGAAGACGCCTATGAGCGATGCTTCCAGATACGGTATGCCGAACAGAAGATTGAGTGCAAGAACTGTACCGAGGAATTCAGCAAGGTCAACAGCCGCCGATGCTGCTTCCGCACCCAGCCAGTATGGTATCACGTATATCTTTCGCTTGAGGGAATGGCCGATGAGCTCCGGAAGAGACTTACCAGTAGCGATGCCGAGTTTGCCTGACATATACTGCAGGAGCATGGCCATAAGGCCAGCGAGCCAGACAACCCAGAGCATGATGTAACCGGTACTCGAACCGGTGGCTATGTCTGTGGCAAAATTTCCCGGATCCACATAAGCGACACTGACAATCAGCGCAGGGCCCATGTAGGCAACGAGCCGGAGCGCGGTGCCGAGAGCATTCCCTTCTTTGCTCCTGCGTTTGAAGTCAAACATTCATATCACTGCCATTCAGCCTGGCGGACAGACAAGCACATCCCTCAGGTGGGGACCGCACCGCCAGATACATCAAGCCATTCTTCCAGAAAATGTTTCATGGGAGGTCCAAGATCAGAACGCAGGCGCGCAAGCACTTCCTCTCCAAGCCTGGTGGTGGAGTAATACTTGTGCACTTTTCCGTGCTCTATGCGTTCCTCCTCCTCCAGAAGTCCTTCATCCATCAGCTGATGCAGTACCGGATAAAGCTTGCCCGGGCTCAGTGTGTGATTGTGCATCCGTTCCACATTAAGGAAATCGGTGCCGGAGATGGATGATTTGGAGCATACCCAGAGCACGTACGGCCTGAACAGCCCGCGTTCCATATACCTGGTCATTTCGTCCATTCCGTCATCCTCACGATAGTCAATATCGGTAAACGATAACAATCATAGATATCGGTCACCGATATTAAAGCATATGCATGAAGGCATCGCAGTTTGAAACGTATCGTGGGAAATGATTCCTGCCGGCTTCAGGAATGCGACAGCAGCGAGTTCACTATCTCCCCACGAAATCGGGCCGGCGCTTCGCGGCGAAAGCCGAACACCCCTCAGCAAAATCGGCTGAGCGCCCAAGTGCGCCCTGAGCTTCGGCCTCCAGCCTGAGAAAGCGCTCCATGTCACAAAACATGGATGCGTTGAGAATCTGTTTGCTCTTTGCAAAGGCCATGTAGGGGCCGGATGAAATTTCGTTCGCAGCCTTCAATGCATCAGACAGCGGATCTTCTGAAATGGAGAACAGAGACCACGATGCAGCCTCTTCGGAAGTGAACTCGCCGCCCCTGAGAAGCAGGTCGAATGCGGCTGCAGGCGGAATGAGTCGCGGAAGAAGGAATGACAGTCCGGTGTCCGGTGCCAGCCCGATGCGGTGGAACGCTGTGACAAACCGCGCATTCCTTGCTGTGAAGCGGACATCACAGGAAACGGCCAGGCTGATGCCGGCGCCGGCTGCAATGCCGTTGACTGCACAGACATATATCTTCGATCCGAACCGTATCTCCCTCAACAGTGGATGAAAGGTATCCGCCAGATCTCTCTGCAGGTCATTGCTTATTGACGACAGATCGGCACCGACGCAGAACCCTTTTCCGCTTCCGGTCAGAACAACTGCCCTCAACGCCTCGTCTCTGTTCGCCCTCCTGAACTCCTCGTACAGCTCAGAGCGCATCTCACCGCTGAGTGCATTAAGCTTCTCCGGTCTGTTGAGAGTTACAGTTTCCACGGCACCATTAGTGGCGCATGTTATCGTATTCATTCCTTCCACTCTGCCTTCCTCTTTTCAAGGAATGCGCTTATTCCCTCCTTTCCGTCAGGATGTGTGATTGAAAGGTAGAAGTTCCTGCGTTCAATATCGAGTCCCTGACTGAGTGTCGTCTCAAAAGCCCTGTTGATGCTCTCCTTTGCCAGTTCGAGAGCGAACATTGGTTTCTCTGCCATCTGAGAGGCGAGCGCGAGCGTTTCCTCCATGAGCAGTTCATCATCACAGACGCCGCTCACCAGTCCGCAGGCGGCTGCTTCAGCCGCTCCAATCAGCTTTCCGGTCAGTACGAGTTCCATTGCCCTGGTCTTGCCCAGTGCGCGCGTGAGCCTCTGTGTACCGCCTGCACCCGGAATTATGCCCAGGTTGATTTCAGCCTGGCCGAATTTTGCACTCCTGGACGCGATGCAGATGTCGCATGCCATCGCGAGCTCGAGTCCGCCGCCGACTGCCGCGCCGTTAACCGCAGCAATTACAGGTTTCCTGAAACCCTTCATTCTGTCCCAGAGCGGCATATGCCCTCTTCGAACAAGTTCTGCAAGAGACATGCCTGAAAGTTCTCTCACGTCTGCGCCGGCGGAGAAAGCCTTTCCGTTTCCCGTCAGAATCACAACCTTGATTTCCGCATCCGCTGCACACTCGTCAAATGCCGCTACCAGACCGTCAACCATCTCCATGTTGATTGAGTTCAGTTTTTCCGGCCTGTTGAGCCTGATTATGCAGACCCTGCCTCTCTTTTCGAGTAAAACAGTGCTGTTCATCGTAACCGCATGTTAATCGAGTTTGTAATATCTAATTCTATCCGGTGCATGTTAATGCACGCGCTGTTTCAAGGCGGTGGCATGTGAATGAATTCATTTGTTTTTCAGGAAATGCCGGCTGCAGCCGTGAATCGTGAACAGCGGTCTCCTCTCACAACTATTTATAGGCGCCAGAGCGCTACTGACTTTCAGCATGAAACGGGAAAAGGTTGAACTTCCGGAATTTCCGCCTGACAACATCTACCCTGCAGAATGGGAATTTACAGATGACCTTGAGTGGAGGCTGTATGAAAGGTCGAAAAAGGAGCAGTGGGATGAATCGTCACTGGACTGGGCCAGGCTGGATGATGTTGTTTCTGGTCTGGAAAGAAAGGAGAGGCTGGCGATGGCGTACTGGTGGGCTCTGCTTTCCACATTCGACAATGCGAATCCGGTGTTCTCGTATGCAGTGGTCAAGGCACATGAACTCAAGGAAAAAACAGCTGTACGGTGCCTGCTGAACACAATCGCATATGATGAGAACAGGCACAACATGATTTGCGGCATGTGCATAAACAGGCTCTGCCCGGGCTCAGTGTGTGATTGTGCATCCGTTCCACAT
>DAHXLZ010000125.1 GCA_027365715.1 Methanomassiliicoccales archaeon
CCTGACCCGTCAACATTCGCCATATTGCCGTTCTTTTCTGAAGAACAGAAGACGGCAAGACTTTTCGTGGACATTTATGAGGGAGGATCGCATGAAAGATTCACCAGAGATCCGCGGTACATCGCGCAGAAGGCATCAGACGATGCCCGCAACAGCGGATACGATACAACCTACTGGGGACCCGAGCCGGAATTTTTTATCTTTGACGGCATCAAAGTTACGCCGACACCGTTGAGCGCAAGGGACGGCTGGGGCGGTTCCGGTTACGAGATTATATCGAAGGAGGCGCCATGGTACACAGACGGAGGCAGGCAGTTCCCGATAAGGTTCAAGGAAGGGTACTACCCGGCACCGCCGCAGGACACACTCGCTGATTTCAGGAACGAAACTTCCAGCATACTGATCAATTCATTCGGACTCGATGTTGACGCACATCACCACGAAGTAGCCACCGCCGGCCAGTGTGAGCTCAATCTTCACTTCGATGAGCTGGTCAGGACGGCGGATAGTGTAGTCACGATGAAATATGTGCTGAAAAACGTTGCAAAACGAATGAACATGATTTGCACGTGGATGCCCAAACCTGTTTTTGGCGACAATGCATCCGGAATGCACGTGCATCAGAGCCTCTGGTCTTCAGGCAAAAACAGCTTCTACGATCCCGATGACGATTACGCCGAAATCAGCCAGACAGGAAGATATTACATCGGCGGCCTGATGGAGCATGCTCGCGCACTGTGCGCCATAACGAATCCGACTACCAATTCATACAGGAGGCTCGTCCCCGGATACGAGGCACCGGTGTTCATCGCCTGGAGCAAGAGAAACAGATCGGCAAACATACGTATACCGATGTATGAAAGGGGAGAGGAGAAGAGCAAGAGGCTCGAGTACAGAACTCCGGATCCGAGTGCCAACATATATCTTGCAGAGGCTGCCATGCTCGCTGCCGGTATTGACGGCATAAAAAAGAAGATAGACCCCGGCAACCCGGTTGACAGGGATATTTACAAATTGACGGAACTGGACAGGAGGGAGCTGGGCATAAGGGAGCTGCCTGGCAGCCTGAAGGAAAGTCTGGAAGAGCTGCAGACAGACCATGACTTCCTGCTGCCTGTTTTCTCCAGTGACCTGATTGAGAGGCACATAGAGCTGAAAATGGACGAATTCCTCAATGTGGCACTGCGGACGACACCATATGAGGTCTACAGATACATGGATATCTGATGCCACACCTCACAATGTGCCGGGATGCGGCAATCGGCCGCATATAGTTAAATAGGGATTGGCAGAGTTTAAATGCGTGACTCCGCCCGGCATACCGCTTGCTGTCGATTCCCTCATAATCAGATATGGCGACAGGATTGCAGTTGACAGTCTTTCTTTCACTATCCGGCCGGGGCAGATATTCGGTCTCCTCGGACCAAATGGCGCAGGCAAAACTTCAACACTCAAGGCAGTACTTGGACTGGTGGAGAAAAAGGGGGGGAGGGCACTCGTCTACGGCAAGGACGTCTCCGAAGACCCGTCGTACGTGAAGTCGCACATCGGTGCAGTCCTCGAGAGTCCGGTTCTGTTCGATTCCCTTACACCCAACGAATTCATCGAATTTGTGGCGTCTGTGCGTAAAATGCAGAATACAAACAGGATAAGGCAGCTTGTGGGCGCATTCGCTCTTGAAGAATATATGGATACACCTATCGCCAGTCTTTCAATGGGAAACAGGCAGAAGACGACGATTGTCGCCGCACTCATGTCGGAGCCGCAGCTGCTGCTCCTCGATGAGCCGTTTAACAGTCTCGATATACGATCTGTGAAGATATTCAGGGAGCTGATTTTAAACCATGTGAGGAAGGGAAACTCTGTTCTCTTCTCCACGCACATTCTTGATGTTGTGGAAAAGATGTGCGATCAGGTCGGCATCATTGACCGTGGGAGAATGGTCGAGCAGGGCACTGTAACCGAGCTGAGGGAGAGGCTGAAGGGCTCGACGCTGGAAGAGATTTTCCTCAAGGCGACAAACATGGAACAGGAAATCGAGAGCCTGCTCAAGGGACTTGAATAGGATGGTGCTGAACTGGAGCAGAACAGGCTGAGCGGCCGGCTGAAGAGGAGAGTTGTTTCCTCTGTTTATCTTGAAATCATATTTCACGGTTACTCCGGCACCGGCCTGACAGGGATGCCTGTGCATAACGCCAGGAAGACAATTGCCAGCGCATCAGTATACAAGTACGTTCTCACAGCATTTGTTAGCGTAGCAATGTCCCTGCTGGTCATGTACGCTGCTTTTGAAGGCAAGTACAACAGGTCAATCTTCCCGATAACGGTGTTCATCTGGATCATGCTGATTTCACTGATTACCTCAATGCAGCTTTCATACGGCGCGTCCGGAAGCGGCAACATAAGAAATTTCCTTTACACTATGCCGCTGACGAAGCGCGATGCTGCCAGCGTTGCCGCCTATGCCATGATCAAGACCATTGACCTTCCAATTGCTTCAGCCCTGATCATCATGCTGCTGTCATATGCCGTTATTGGTTTCTACGGCATGCTTTCAGGTCTTCTTGCACTTTTTACAGGTTTCTCGGTGTTCCTGATTGTAACATCCGCAGCAACCAGGGCGTTCAGGAATTTTTCTGTAAGCAACAGGATGAGCACGATTGTCCGCCTGCTCTCAACGCTGCCGATCGTATTCTTTCTGGCAATCCCGTCACTGCTCTTCAGACTTAACCTGAATCTTAACAGTGCTGAGATGACATATATCCCCATACTCAACCTGTCAGGCGTTCTCTATGGTTATGGCTTCGCCATAGTAGCGGCTGCATTGTTTGCATCAGCCATGTTTGCCGCCGGCTCATATTTTTTCAGGAATACAGCCATGGAACTGATATCACCTGTCGAGATGCGTGGAAGGAAGGAGGGCCATCTCAATCTGAAGATTAGGTCACCCCTCTCCTCACTTATTGTAACAGATCTGAGGCAGGTCTTCAGATCGCCGAGGCTGGCGAGCCTCCTGTTCCTCCCGTTCATTCTGGTTGTCGTGGTTGTATTCTATTTCTACTCGGCGGGACATTCAGGGCTGAAAATACCCTTCACAGTCTTCTATTCGGAGGACATACTGCCTATTGCCTTTGTCAGTTCCTACATCGCTTATCTGCTGTTTATGACCGAACTTCGGGGCCTTGCGTATTTCAAACTGCTTTCTATCTCGAAATATCTGAACATGCTCGCAAAGATGATCGTGGCGTTCATCTTCTATGCGCTATCCTCAACAGCGCTGTCCGTGATACTCCTGCTTGCAGGCAGGCCCGTTGAATACCTGATTGCCGTTTACACGCTCTTTTTCCCGCTTCTTGCATCAGTCATATTCACAGCGGCATACTTCCAGAGCGCTGTGAAAGAGACGAGGTTCGGAGTTTCCAATCCGTCCTCATACATATTCTACACACTTGCGAATCTGGCCGTTTTCACAATACCGGCAGGCGCGTTTCTTGCCGGATACCTCATCTTCAGCAGTGTCCCGATCGCATCCATCTCCATCGCATCCGTATCTGCCATTGAGATTGTACTGATGGCACTCATGCTGATCCGTTCGTCCGATTAGCACGTAAAGTGTTTTAAGGGGCTTTCAGGTTCATCAGCCGTGTACAGGAAGGAGAGCCTCGAAGCGAAAAAAATAGCCAGAGAGCGGATAGAGAAGCTCTTCATAATGGCGGAACAGCTCGCAAGAGAGGGGATGAAAGAGCGCAGCAGGCAGTATGTTAAACTTGCAAGGAGAATCGGCATGAAGCTCGATATACCTGTGGGACATAGAAGGGAATACTGCCGCGACTGCAACTCAATACTCATTCCTGGAACGACATGCAGGACAAGGTTAGCGGGGCGGAAGATCACAATAACATGTCTTAACTGCAGCAGAGTCTCCCGTTACCCTTACCGATCAGGAAAAAATATGAGAGCAGAAAACAGCCGGAGAGAAGAGGACACGGTGATTGCACGTTAGACAGAAAAGTGAAAAGGGAAGCACAGGAGCTGAAGGCAACTGTGCAGGTGGGAAAGAAGGGTGTTACGGAAGAGGCCATCAGGGAGACCATGGAGCAGATTGAAAAGCGCGGCATGGTAAAGGTAAAGTTCAATGTAGACGGCGCAGGAATAGATGAATTTGTCAAAGGCGTGTCTGAAAAAGGCACATTGATCATGAAGACTGGAAGAACACTGGTATTCAGGAAGAGGAGATGAGGAAAGTGCTGGACACCAGATTCTTAAGGGATAACCCGGAAATCGTCAGGCAGGCACTCGCGAGCAGGAACAGTGACACGACGCTGCTGGACAGATTCCAGTCGATGGATTTGAAATGGAAAACGCTCGTTGAGAAGAGGAACTCGCTCAACAGGATCAGAAACGAGATATCGCTCAGAGTGTCCAGACTGAGCGGCGCGGAGAGGGAGAGAGAGGTTGAGGAGGCAAAAAGGATTTCTTCAGAGCTCAAGAGCGTGGAAAGCGGCATATCCGGGAT
Organism: Methanomassiliicoccales archaeon; assembly: GCA_027365715.1. Next base: position 4,517 of record DAHXLZ010000125.1, read on the forward strand.
TGAGAAGGAGAGGGAACTGCTCCTCATGCACTTTCCCAACATTCCGAACAGAAGGACGCCTCCGGGAAAGAGCGAAATCGATAATGTCATAATCAGCGTGCCTTCAAAACCCGCAGAGCTGAACTTCAAACCTCTGCCTCATTACGAGATATGTTCCAGAATGGGCATACTGGATCTGAAGAGAGGGGTGAAAATAGCAGGCAGCGGCTTCTATGTCCTGAAGGGGGACGGTGCGAGGCTGGAGAGGGCGCTTATAAACTACATGCTTGACATTCACAGAAAACAGGGATACACAGAGGTGCAGGTGCCCATTGTAGTGAGGTCTGCCTGTGCTGAAGGAACAGGCCAGCTTCCAGAGAAAAGGGATGACATGTACTGGGTGACAGGTGAGGATCTGCTGCTGAACCCGACCGCAGAGGTACCTGTGACAAACCTGCTCAGCGAGGAGATACTCTCCGTTGAGGATCTGCCGCTTTACTACACAGCATTCCTCTCTTCATTCAGGAAGGAGGCCGGCAAGCACGTAGATTTGAAAGGCATAGGAAGAGTGCATGAATTCAACAAGGTTGAAATGGTAAAGATCGTGGAGCCTCAGAATGCCGAAAAGGAGCTCGAGAGCCTGCTGAAGGATGCGGAAGAGGTGGTGCAGGGGCTGCGTCTTCCCTACAGGCTGAAGCACCTCTGCACTGCGGATCTGGGTTTTGCGAATGAGGAGACATACGACATAGAGGTCTACGCTCCGGGCGTCGACAGCTGGCTGGAAGTCTCATCGTGCAGTTCATTCTCTGATTTCCAGGCGAGGAGGGCACACATAAAATACAGGAAGGCTCCGCACCTGAAAAGCGAGTTTGTCTCCACACTCAACGGCTCAGGCCTTGCGCTGCCAAGGACCTTCATAGGGGTTGTTGAGAACTGCCAGAGGGAAGACGGCACCATTGGAGTGCCCGAAGTGCTCAGGCCATACATGGGTGGAGACAGGGAAATTACCGCCGTAAAGCATCCGGAATGATAATTATAAAAACCCGGGACAGAATTCGTACCGCAGGCCGGATGGCATCCGCCCGGTTCAGTGTGAGCAAATATGGAGGAAGTTGTTGAAGTTGTTGCGTGCCCGGTCTGCGGGAAGGAAGTCACAATGGAAGATGTTTCGTGTCCACATTGCAGGGCAGCATTTGAACCCGGCACTGCTGAGGAGCCTGCTGTGGCATATCCGGGGAGCAGCAATGCACATCACCAGAAGGATGCTAAGAGAGGCAAAATCAATTTTAGCTCTGCAGGAATGCAGTCATCTCTTCTCGGCATAACGTACGTTTTCGGTTATGGATCGATAATTGCCGGCAATTACGTTTCCAGCGGCGGTCTGCTCAATGCGAGTTCCGAAATGATGCTTGTGACTGCCGGAATAATCACCATTGCCTTTTCCATTCTGATAGCATTCTTCCTGACTCGAGTCGGAGATATCAGGACCGGGAAGATCAACTATTCAATGATTGCACTGTTCCTTCTGCTTCTTCCGCCGCTCTTCCTGACATTCAAGTGGTAGGCACACTTCAGCTCTCAGCGTTTCCATCCTGCACATATGATGGGTTTGCGGCAGCCGTCTCATTCCTGGGTATTGCGGTGAGACGCCTCTTCTTCCTGGATATCCGGACGAACTGGAAAATCATGCCCGTGACAATTACAGCGAGCGCCGCAACTGTTGCGATGCTTCCGAGCTTCAGCACGGTCAGGCCGTAGTCGACCATAAGACCGCCGCCGAGTGCAGTGAATACTGCAATCAGATCTTTGAAGTAGACAATGCAGATAATAAATACAATCACTGCAGCGATTAGAGCTGTGATGAAAGGTACGGAAGCTGTCTGAGTTCCACGGCTCGCTATACCTCCACTGACCCCAAACAGCAGGAGCACGCCGATAAATGAGAAATATGCCAGCATCAGTGATATTCCCGCTTCGGCAATATAATAGAAAAGGAGGCCGCCGATGATTGCGCCAATCAGGCCCACAAGAAGACCCCCGAGGAGGCCCGCTATGGCCGTTCCAAACGCGAATCCTATTACCGCTCCGAGTATGCTGCCTATGAGCGCTGTTGCAATTCTCCAGATTGTTTCTCCGAAGAAGGCAAGCAGGAGCCCTATCCCTATTGCAATTATGCCAACGTAAGGAAAGACAGTCTGCGGGATCGCAGGGATGAGCGCATAAAGATGTGTAACCATCGGAAATCAAGTTCATCCCGGAGTATAACTACTTTATTGGTCGAGTATCGAAACTTACCGATTCCATGTGTGAAAAATTGAAAAAAAGAAAAAAGAAATTAATAATTTAATGGGCCGGAAAGCCCATTTTATTCTGTAAAAATCCGCAAAAGGTTACTTTCCGATCCTGAAAACTTTAGTCGAACAGTGCGGGCAGGTGCCTTTTGTCGCAGGCTTGCCGTTCTTCAACTTTGTCTTTGTCGGATTCTTGACTTCCACAGATTTCTTGCACTTTACGCAATATGCTTTGACTTTGTCAGGCGTGTAATCCACCTTTCCTCTCAATTCACATTCCATTATATATAAAATACTTAGAAACGTCCTCAATTTGAGGCCGAATGAGGGTAAAATCGGGCCCAAAGGCTCAAAAACCGGTCTTCTGACCCGCAAATCAGCCCCGCAGCAGACGCAGAGATGTCGCATTTCACATTCGGACATTTCATCGGCGTATTCCAGAATCTGCGATCCTGACAAGCATCTCTTCGACACTTTTCGCAACCTTCCCGATGTCGAATCGCTCTGTTGATCTTCTGCACCTGGCTGATATTTCCGGATAATCGCCATTCAGGTACATACGATAAAGCTGTCCGGCCCTCTCCGCCATCTCGCCGACATTTGCCGCTTTGAAGCCGTTTTCACCAGGAATGAGATACTCGCCGGTTCCCATAATATCGGAGGTTATGACAGGTGTTCCTGAAGACAGGGCCTCGAGGGCCGCAATAGGAAACATCTCATATCTTGAAGGAAGAAGCAGCACATGTGAGCGTGAGAGCAGTTCCTTCTTCCTCTCCTCATCCACGAAACCCGGCATCCCGACTTTTGAACCGGACAGCTGCTGCCTCAGGGCAGGTCCGCAGTCACCCGCACCGGCGATCAGGAAGTCGAAATCATCAACAGCCTCAGTGACTTTGTGATAAAAATCCGGAAGCCTGTCTGCACCCTTCTGCTCAACCAGACGGCCGAGAAAGAGTATTGTGAACCTTTCGAACTTTTCAGCAGGGGAAAACGAGGAGCGGTCGATGCCGTTTGGTATCCTGAATATATTCCGGTACCCGCGGCTGCTCAGATCAGCCTCGGTCTCCCTGTTGAGAACATGATGGGCAGGCATATGCCTGGCAATCCTGTCGCCCCTGAAGCCAAACACCCCATAATAGGCCCTTCTGGATACCGGGATGCTTCCGCCGTAGAATGCGCTGTTCATTATCAGATGGTGGCCGGCGACCATCGGAAATGATTTGAACTTCTGGAGCGCAAACATGGCAATTTCAAGGCCGCCGGTTGCAAAATTGAAGTAAACAGCATCCGAGCCGGAAAGGAAATGTGCCATCCTGTATACTGAAAGAGGGGATGGAAGCGATGTTCCGGCAGTGTAATTGATTTCGATGATTTCAATGCCCAGAGCGGTGAGCGCATCTCTTATGCCTGTTCGATCCGTCTTTGACGGTGGGGAAACGATTCTGATGGTGTGTCTGGATGAAAGGCGAGATGCCATGTCGCGCAACCATGTCTCACCTCCGCCTCCGAAGTCCACAGGGTTGTAGCCGACAAAAGTTATAATCACAAACCATCACCGATTGCCGCGGGAACCGGTTCACCATTGACGTAATCCATGTTTCCGCAGAACATTACGCGCGCCCGCAGTAATCAGCAACCGATCATATTTTAATTGATCTGCATTCGGCGGTTGTGTCTGCCGTTTTTGTGCTGTACAGAGCGTACAGACTGGAAGAGGAATGTGTGACGCGGAGTACCCGCACACATGTTGCTTTTTAATAGAGATGCCGCATATCAGCGTCAGTAAGAGCGGAGCAAGGAAACGGTACACCAGATGACCAAAAAGCGAGCGCAAGCCCACGAATTTATTCGTGGGTAAGCGAGCGGTGGAACCAAATAGGAAGATGAATATGCAACAGATGCGACCTCCGATGTATGTCCCCTTCAAGTACCGCCTGTATCCGTTCCGCAACCAGGAACGTGAACTCATATGGCAGCTCGATGAACTGAAGTTCCTCTGGAACTATGC
>DAHXLZ010000232.1 GCA_027365715.1 Methanomassiliicoccales archaeon
CAGGCTTCAGGTTCTGCAGCGGCGTGCCGGTGCGACCAGACTGCTCAAACTGCTGGTCAATGAGTATGAACGGCGGCGGTCAGCCGTGCTTTCCGGTCCCGTAAGGGAAATCATAACGCCCTGGCTCCGGTTCCTTACGGACGGCACCTACCAGACGGTTCACATGGACGATGCGCTGAAGCCATCTTCTCTGGCCGCCTCCGGATATGATTCGGACATGCCTGTAAACAGTTTGAGTCATGGCACACGCGAACAGGTAATCGTGCTGATGCGCCTGGCAATGGGGATTATCGTAAGCAATGAAAACAGAAACCTCATTGTGATTGACGACAGGCTCGTAAATGCAGACGCCGTCAGAATGAAACGCCTTTGTGTTATCATTGAAGAAGCATCTAAACACTGTCAAATTCTGATGGCAACATGCAACGACACTCCCTATGCATCACTCGGTGCAAAAATCATCCGGGTGCCGTCAGACGGCCTGTGAATCCGAGTCCCTGCATAATCTGTCCCTGAGTGCAGGAATCTGCATGGGCTGCAGAGGCCGGTCAGGGACCGCGGCCATTTCACGCTTTCTGTGTACCGGCTGGAAAATGGAACCGGCAACAGATTATTATGGCCTTTGCGGATTGGCTGGAACAATCCCATCCGGAGGGCAGGCAAGTGATTGAATGCGCGCAACTGACAAAGAGATATGGCCGCCAGGAGAGGAGGGCGCTCGATTCGGTTACTTTCAGGACTCCCTCTGACGGCATATTTGTCCTGATAGGAAGGAACGGATCAGGCAAAACCACGCTTGTCAGAATACTTTCAACCGAGCTGGAGCCATCCTCCGGCTCGGCTTCGATAGACGGCGCAGATGTGATGGCAAACGCCGCTGAGATCAGGAATAGGATTGCAATAGTCCCCCAGGAGGCAAGAACTGTCAACTGGATGACACCCATGCAGACCGCATTCTCATACCTCCTCTGGCGTGGTTTCGATCGTTCCGAAGCTAAATCAAGGGCACTGGAATCCCTTGAAAAACTGGGTATGGGGAAATATGCCGGCAGCCTCAACCGCACGCTCTCCGGCGGAATGAAGAGAAAGGTTCTGGTGGCAACAGTTCTGGCTTCAGAAGCCGACATCATATTCCTCGACGAACCCACTACCGGTCTTGACCCCGTCTCCAGAAAAGAATTCTGGGAAATCCTCAGGGAAACTTCCCGGGAGCGTTTTGTGTTCCTCACAACCCACTATCTCGAGGAGGCGGAAGCGCTCGCAGACAATATCGCCATACTCGACAGCGGCAGGCTCGTACGGATGGGGACGCTTCAGAATCTCAGAAAGAGCATAGATTATAATTTCAGCCTGAGGATATCCAGAAATCAGGCCGTTTCTCTGCCCCGGGTGAAGAACGGTGAAGTGTTCGACGGGACCGAGGAGATACACATCCTCACTGTTGAGGAGGAAGCCTATGAAATTTCCAGAGAGCTTGCAAAACAGGGCATCAGATACACGATAAATCCTGTTTCACTCGAAGACATCTTTTTTTACATCGTTGCGGGGGAAGGAAACAGGTCAGAGGGAGGTGAGTTTGATGGAGAAATCCGGCTGCAGAAAACAGAAGAGGAATAGACTCAGCCAGTTACTTGCATCAACTTATGTCAACGCCCTGTATGAAATGAAAAACTATCCTGTCGTGCTCTTAAACACAATGCTCTCCCCGCTTTCATTTCTTATTCTCATCGTCTTTGTTAGCCGGGGCAGGCTGATTGGAGAAGCGATAGAGGGCGGCCTGATAATGTCCATGTTTGGTGCCGGAACCTCCCTTCTGACCGATATGTCTCATCTGAAGAATGATTTCAAACTCCAGGATATGGTGGTGAGTTCCCCTGCCAGCTGGAAGATATACGTACTGGGAATGGCTTTTTCTGAAATAGTCTATTCCCTTCCCGCGCTGTTGGTGCTGAGTGTCCTTGCAATCTATTTCATACACGCCTCGGCAGCCGGAGCGTTAACGCTGCTGGGTGTCCTCCTTATGATGTTCATCATGTCTATTGCGATAGGCTACACGTTTGCGACATTTTCAAGCGATATTGTCCAGAGCTTCGCCTTCTCAAGGCTCGTGTCAACACTCTTCGCAACCATACCTCCGGTTTACTACCCGATAACCTACATACCATTGCCCTACCGCTATCTTGCCTACCTGTCGCCCACAACATATGCTGCAGGACTCGCACAGAACGCCGGAGGCTACGTCCCGCTTTCCGGTCATACGGTAATTATGTTCTGGGCGATTCTGATATCAGTAACAGTTGCGCTGTTCCTCATGGCAGGAGTGAAGGCGAGATGGAGAGAAACCTGAGCATACAGCTTTCATTTCAGATGGTTGTCGAACCACTCCTTTATTGCACTCAGCCTCTCAATTCTGTGTTTTGGCTTTCCATTTCTCGAGAGGTCGTGGTTCTCGCCCGGGAACAGCCTCATCTCCACCTCCCGTCCAAAGAACTTCAGCGCCGAATAGAGCTGATATGCCTGCTCGACAGGGCACCTGTAGTCCTCTTCTGAGTGTATTATCAGGAGTGGTGTGTGTATGTTTTCCGCAAACCTGACAGGAGACTTTTCCCAGTATGTTTCCAGATGCTCCCACGGCGTTCCTCCTATCTGGTCGCCGTTGAATCCCGGACCTATGTCCGATGTTCCGAAGAAGGACACCTGGTTGCTTATCGATCTCTGAGTTACAGCTGCCCTGAATCTGTCAGTGTGGCCGACAATCCAGTTGGTCATGAAGCCGCCATAGGAGCCGCCTGTTACACCCAGCTTCCCGCCATCTATGTTTCCGTCCTTCCTGACAAGAAAGTCGGTGCTTTCCATCAGGTCTCTGTAATCGCCCTCTCCGAAGTGGCCCCTTACCGCCTGTGCAAATGAGTCGTCATATCCGTCACTGCCTCTTGGATTTGCAAAGAAAACTGCGTAACCGCCGGTTGCGAGAAGCTGGAACTCAAACATGAATGCATCTCCGTAGGCCGTTTTAGGACCGCCATGTATTTCCAGTATGCCCGGAACTCTGCGGCCGGTTGCGTACGAGAGAAGCCATCCGTCAATTTTCATCCCGTCTGAAGTTGTGAAGCGGTGCTGTTCGGGCTTCTTCAGCTTCCTGGTCGAAATGCTTCTGTTGAAGTTGCTCCTCCTGACTGCGTTTCCTGCAGAAACAGTGTAGAGTTCAGCGGGTCTGGCAGCATCCTGGGCTATGACTGCAAAGCCGTCGCCGTAAAGACCGAACGACTCGACGCTTCCCGGGTACTCTAAAACTTTGGACCATTCCCTGCCGTCAATTCCTGCGCGGTAAACACTGCAGTTTCCGCCATCGGTGGCTGTGTAGAAGAGCGATTTTCCGTCGCCCGACCATCGAATCACAAAATCGCTTGCGACCCTGCTGTCTGAATTTATCGAGTTGCCCGGATTCCTGTCAGGTGCCGCAACCTCTGCAGGCACACCGCCAGAGGTTTCCACAACAGCTATCCTGCTGTGCTGGAAGATGGTTTTTCCCGGTGCTCTGTAAGACAATGCTATGAGTTTGCCGTCCGGAGAGAAGGATGGTGCACCGTATCCCGCCGGCTTTCCCGTTACGCTCCTCACATGCTTTCCGCGCGCGTCACAGACGAAGAGGTCGCTTGTGTAAACATCCCACTCCTCCTTCCTTGCCGTAAATGCAATGTGCCTTCCTGTGCCTGAAACATCGAACTGGTTTACAGTCATTGGTCCGCTGGTCAGTTTTTTGGTACTGCCTGAGAGGGAAGCCCTGTAAAGGTGCGTTTCCCTGCTGTCCAGAAAGCCCTTGCCATTGAAGTAGAATGGAAATTTCCTTATGGCTTTCACATCGCTCTTCGCAGATGCTGCGCTGTCTGTCGTTCCAAGAAAGTATATGGCCCTGCAGTCATGCGACCATTCTATTGAGCTTATTTTGCCCTTGAACCCGCATACCTGCTCGGCTTCCCCGCCGGATGTGCTGATGGTGAATATTCCGTTCTCCTTCTCTGTTCCTCTCTCTGAAACGAAAGCGATGCTCTTCCCGTCTTTTGACCATCTCGGGCAGCTGTCTTTGCGGCCGGATGTGAACTTCCTTAATCTCCCGTCGTACGTCCATATTGAACTGAAGTAATCATTCCTTCCACGGTCTGGCCGGGTCACTACAAACACGGCTCTCTCACCGAGCACATTCAGATCAGACAGAAACCTGAGTTTGAAAAAATCATTCAACTGCAGCCGCTTCATGACGATTCCGTAACGCGGACAGTCAAATATTATTTTTGCAGCGTATTGTCACTGCTTTTGGAGCACCACAGAGATTATCTTTATGATTGTCATCGCCATCGTTGTGCATGATGAAGAAAGCTCCGCTTATAGGCATAACAATGTCTCACTCGATTAAGAACGGGTCTCCATATGATTATGTCAACCGGAGTTACCTGAATGCTGTAGAGATGGCCGGCGGCATACCAGTTCCGCTGCCCAATATACCCGCCTCGCTGGGCATCGTCCGGATGTGTGATGGTGTGATTTTCACAGGTGGCGGGGATGTGCATCCAAAACACTACGGCGAGGAGCTTAACGGCACAGCTGAAGATTCGATTGAGGAGGACAGGGACAGAATTGAGAAAGAGCTGTTCATTCATGCAAAGGATGTCAGAATGCCCGTGCTCGGAATCTGCAGGGGGATACAGTCAATCGCTGTCTTTGCTGGTGGGACACTCATACAGGATATTTCATCGCACAAGACAGCTGGAGTCGAAAAGTCCGGCTTTAATCACAGGCAGGCAGAGGACAGGCATCAGCCGTCCCATCAAATTAAAATTGAACGGGGCACAAAGCTCTTTGGTATTCAGGGGAAGGAAACCAGGAATGTAAATTCACTCCATCACCAGGCCGTTAAACGCATTCCGGAGGGCTGGGTAGTCTCAGCGCTTGCAGAAGATGGAATCATTGAGGCAATTGAGCAGCCCGCACAGCCCTTCATGCTTGCAGTCCAGTGGCATCCGGAGGAACTCGCTGCAGGAAATGCCGATGACCGTAAGCTCTTTGAAGCTCTTGTATCAGAGGCTGTGAACCGGGCGGCACCGCAGAATTGAACCGTGACTTTGTTTGAACACGCCGTAAATATGAATCCATGCCCTGATAAGGATTCATGAATGCTGACCTGTGTTGCATTTTCCCCTGAAATGATTATTTGCATTGTTCCGGACTCGCGGTTCTTCAAACTCCGACGCCATGCGCAATCTAAAGGCCGACGTTCTTTGCCAGCCTTTCCAGTTCCTTCTCATCAATCCAGTCGACTTTCAGGTATTCCTTTATTTCAGCCCTGGGCATTCCGATCCTGATCGCCTCTTCGACCGTGGACTTATAGGCTTCTATTTCGATGGGGCTGTCGACATACTCGTACCGGCTGTCGAAGAGCACCCTTCCGTCCATGAACTGTTTGACGTGGCATAGTTCGTGTATTGCATCAAGATAGACAACATCGAATTTGCTGTTCTTCAGATGGTGCGAACTGATGATCAGATGACCATCAATATCGCTCGTGCTCATGTATCCCCATCTGGATGAAAAGAATTCAACTTTCAGGTTCGCCAGCACCTTCTTTGTTTCACCGCCGAAAATCTTCTTCACCGCCTCCAGTTTCTCAAATCCCCTGAAATAGTCAGTAAATGGAAAGAGTACGAGTTCTGCATCTCTCCTGATTGTCACGGCGAGTTTGCTTTCTTCATTGTGCGCCATGCGATTCCCGTAACACCTTTTCCTTAATCATGTTTTCAATTTCGAATGATGGTGTAAGCAACTCAAAGAGTGTCTTCGCCCTGCAGTTCATCCTTCATCACCTTATGTGCAGGTAAACCACAGTCGTGTGTGTCGTGGCTCAGATTCATGTCGTGGATATACTCAGACAAAGACATTTAAATACACCTGTTAATGAGTCACATCAGCCGATGCCCCGAAGTCTCAGTATTGCCGCGATAGCTGTAGTTTTCTCTTTATTATTCAGCGCAACGCTTATGCCGGTGTTTCCAGATTCTCATCCACCGGTTCAATCCAAGACTGCCAGCATGCTGACAAATTCGGTGCCTCTCAACTCCACACAGACAACAATATACCTCACGCCATATAATTCCTCGTTGTTTCCCACTTCTGTATGGTATCTTTCAAAGAGCCCATCTTCTTCTGTGCATTTCAAGAACACAACAATACCACTAAATCTATCGCTTTCATCAACTGGATATGTATTGTTTGTACCCGGTGAAACTGAAACTTCCCCGTCACCGGCTGTTCCTGTACCAACGAATAGTTCTGCAGATGGCTGGATCACTAACTTTTCTGTTAATTCGGTGGTCCCTGCTGGCAACTGGTCGCTCAGTGCAGGCATTAGCATGACAAAAGGAGTAAAGGTAAACGGCGCCATTTGGCTCGGTGCCAGCATCTATTCATGGAATTCATCAACCCATAATTTTACGAGCATGCTTTCGCTCAGTAACGGCACATTCAATCTTGCTAACCAGCCGACAGGGAATCATGTTGTAAACCTCAGCGGTAAAGGATCGCGATACTCTCTATCAGGCTCGCAACAAATCTTCGTGGAATATTATCTCAATCTCAGCAGTTTCTCATCAACAACTTCATATTACTTCACCCTCTCCGCTGGAGGGGCTTCAAACTACTCATCCTACGTCAGGTACCCAAGTTTCGGCTGGCTCAACGGATCAGTCAGTCCTTCCAATTCAAACGTTACAGTAAACGGAAAAGCTGTCAGTTCTGCTTCACACGGTGCTTTCAACGTGACACTGGGACAGGGAACATACTGGGTAAACGCCTCACTGAGCGGATACAGAAATTACTCGAAGCAAATCACTATAGTTTCGGGCTTTCCCGATTATCTTAACTTTTCGTTACAGAAAGAATACACTGTCAATATAACCGAGAATGGCATTGCGAGCGGAACACACTGGTCAGTGAATCTTTCCGGCATGCAAAAGACATCGTCAACCAATTACACAGAATTCATGGTCATCAATGGCACCTATAATCTGAGCATACCCTATGTCCCCGGATACAGGATTGATTTTTACAACACAAGCATTGCTGTCAATGGCAGTGCTGTTCACAGAGTTATCAATTTTACAACCGCCTATTATGTCGCAACGTTCTATGAGACCGGATTGCCGCTCCCCACGCTCTGGGGCATTTCAATAAACAGTGTCAACTACAGTTCAGATAAATCATCCCTGTCGGTGAATCTTTCCAACGGCACTTATGCCTTTACAGCAATTACTGTGCCGCATTTTTCCATGTCGCCGTCCTCAGGCAGTTTTACTGTTTCAGGCAATTCCGTTTCCAGAACAGTGTCATTTACCGCAATCAATTACACCGTATACTTCAGGGAAAGCGGCCTGCACAGTGGCATTGAATGGACAGTGACACTGGATAATTATGTGCAGAGTTCAAACAGGACGGTTATTGCATTCAGCGTACCTGAGGGCACTTACAATTACTCAATCAGCATCGCTTCCGGATACAGAGTTCTCAATTCGACGGGCCGGGTCACTGTTGCCTCGGGAAATGTTACAATAGATGCAACCTTTTTGACTGTGAAGACCACGTCAAACGGCATATTCCCGGGGCCGCTGAATCTTATCTATTTCCTCATTCTTGTTGTAGTTCTTGTACAGGTTGAGGTAGTTGCATCTTTCCTGTATTTCAGAAGATACAGATCAAAGGACAGGCGCAACAGCAGCACTCAGGGCAAATCCGATAACGGGAATGGAGACTCTTTCACACGTCCTGTTTCCGAAATACTCTTCGAGTCCGGCGCCTCTGCAGCTGTTACACGTACAGCGCCTGCACCAGGGACTGGCGGTCCTGCAACGAAAGGCGGACCGGCTGCTGCAACGCTCTCTTCCACAACAAGAACGCCCAATTCAAACGTAGTTCTGGAATATGGTTGTACTTACGCTGTGTTTGAGGAGAAGGCGGAGAAGTCTCTCTCACTGTTTGGGACCGCGCTTAAGAACGGGTTAAAGGGACTGTGCTTCACTCGCGAATTCCCGGATAAGCTTGCGCAGAAGCACGACCTTTCAGGTGCAACAGTCATCTGGTTGTCAAATATGGGAAGTCAGAACTCAATAAGGCCCAAGGATCTTGAGAAAATAACGCTCCAGTGTAACGAAGTGCTGAATTCGTCTCAGTGCATTATAATGATCGACGGGCTTGAATATCTCATAACAAACAATGGTTTCATCAGCGTTCTCAAATTGCTGCAGTTCCTGAGGGATGCCACTGCAGTGAACAGATCGCTGCTGATATTATCGATAAATCCTCAGGCAATAAAAGACAGCGAAGCGAGCCTCATCAGAAGAGAAGTTGACAGAACAATAGAATGAACTCACCCCGCCACATGCGCTGACGGCACGTTAATCAAATAAATATAGTCGAATCCATATCCGTACAACTACGGTGGTTCGTCGGAGTGCCGGAGGCCTGAGTTTGAGTCGTGATAGTAAATTAGTGTTTTCGTGCTTTGCAGCGCTTATACTTATTTCCGTATCCGGAACTGGTTTTATGATTGCACAGAGGACACAGAACCTTTCTGCCGGGGCGAACGTCGCCACATCCTCTGGCCAGACTTCCGGATTCTCTGCACAGGGCGGAGGTCTCACGGCCGCATCTCCTTCCATGAGGTCAAAAGCACTGCAGACATGGAGTGAGTTCGGCGGGCAGAATGTTTCTGCAGTCCCTTCCTCTACACCATCTGTCCAGGCTGCCGGCACAAGTAATCCCGCACATGGCTCCGACCCTCCGTTCATTCAGTTTGGCAGCCCCTCCTTTACAGGAAATATTCTGCGGGACTTTCCTGTGCAGTTCATTGCCTCATACAACAATTCGACACATGAGGAAATAGTGATTTCCGCCAATCAAAGCTACATATTCGTTGGCTTTTATGGTAAAATGACCAACCAGTCACTGTTTGTTGTATTTGCAAATGACACATCATCTGGTCTGGGCACGACAAATTTCACAAATATGCACAACCTGACCGGGAAGAGGAAGTGGGACGCCAACTTCAACTCCACTCTTGCGATAAACACGTTTTTCTTTGCCAACCTGACGGGTAATATCACGACAAGCAACGCCACCATCGCCACCGTTGTTTCAGCCGTTTCACTGAGCAACTCCCTGCCGGCTGCGGCATCACGCACTCTCGTTGCCGGTGAAGTGGTAATGAATTCGGCAGAAAATTCCACTGAGTTTTACATTCCGTGGTCTTACCTCTACAGCAACGGTGTCTCCGGTTTCAGGAATCTTTCCGTTATGGCATTCACAGCAATGAGTACTGCAGTCGTAACGTCTCTTCCATCCAGTCAGCCCGGCCAGAGGGGACTGTATTATTTTGCCGATAATTTCATCAATTATACATCCGTGTTCAGCTATTCACCCAGTTCGCAATTTACCGTCAACGCTGTTTATCAGGAGTTTGTTTCACATACCTCCACCAGCGCAGTTGGAGCGCTGATCTACTTCCCGGCCGCACTTCATTATTCGTCAATTGCAGCGAGATTCCAGAATATTTTCATAAGCAACGTGTTTGACACAAGCTACGCGATAACTGTCGGCGGCGTAGAGATAATGGCAGGCAACACCAATGAATCTATAAACACATACGGGGAAGTTAATGTGACTGCCTACTCCAGCCTCTTTTCCGGTGTTCAGGCAGTAACTGTTTCCTCTGCACAGTTCCTTCCTGGATATGCATCTCTTCTTTCAGCCATATTCACATTCGTTCCCACAGGCGGGCCGTCTTCCGGATACCAGCACGTCATGTCTGTCATAAGCAGTGGTTCCCTGCCACCGTTCGGCCTGACCGGGAAGCAGCCGTATAAGGAGGGCGGTAACATACTCGTGCCATTCAACTACACGGCGTCTGTCAATGAAACATTCCCTTCCAACATAAGCAGGATAGAGCTCAATCTGTTCATGCTCCAGAATCAGAATGATGAATTCTGGTACGCAAACACACCACCGTTTCGTGAATTCTCTGTTGCAGTGAATGGCGTCAAAGTTGCAACCGTCCAGCCATATCCAAATGTGCAGACAGGCGGTGTGGACTTCATGCTCTGGCAGCCGGTAAATGGAATCGGCGCTAATGTCAACCCCCCTTACTCGGTTAACCTGACTGCCTTTTCGTACCTGTTTTCCGGGAAGAAGGTTGTGAACCTGACAGTCGTGAATGACGAGAATATATGGATTCGTGTCGGGTTGAATTTCCTGTACAATGTTTCAGCTTCTCATCCCGCGGCGAGTAAAGTGAGCTCTGCTTTCAGCGAAAACAACAATTATATTCAGACTCCCGCACTGGTTTACAAGAACAACGCTACAGGTTTCATAAACAGCAATACTCTCTGGCTCAACGACAGCAATTATCACAACACAACTATGTCTGCCGTATCCGGTTACACATCAGATGGAAACAGCACAAACATGTCCATGACTTACAGTTCATCCTTTGTTTCCACAAGCGTACAGTACAATCCGGAGTTCTACTACGCAGATGTGGTTTCAAGCACATATCTTGTTTTCCCTTACACCCAGCTCTCCTCTACACATCAGTACCAGTCCTATCTGGTAAGTGAGAAAGTGGCCAACAGCTCAACCGGCAAGGTGCTTTACAGCAAATCAGTGAACACACAGTTTGTATACGGCATCTCTCTCAGATACGGCTTCAACCTTGTTTTCTATAACGGGATACCGGTCATATACCTCAGCCTGACTATTAATCAGTCCAGGGAGGTTGCTGTTACAACTTTCATATACAACGGTACTGGAACACTTACATGGTCCAACACATCAACGGTTGATTACAAATCAGTCACCGGTTCCGGCCTTACCGTGCTCGTACTGGTAGGTCCCGGACTCGCCCTGGTTCTGTACAACTTCGGAGTGACTTCTCTCTTCCAGTCCGTGAGCTATGTTGAGTCTGCAGGTTCAGCTGTTGTGTCCCTGTATTATTCAGTTTATGTGCAGGCAGTGAACAACGGTGCCAGCCGTTCCGGCACAGTGATTGAGACGGTGTTTCAAACCGGTTCTGCACTTCCCGTTACACAGCCGCGCCCGGGAGGCAGCGGAAGTGAATACTATGCACCGATGAAGGTCGCAATAGCTCCTGTGTCCAGGAATGGTGGTTTTCAACCCGGACAGGGAATCGGAGGTAAGGTGAACTGATGCTCAAAAGCACGTACAGGTACGTTGCGGTTGCCGTCGCTGCAACACTGATTATGTCCGGTCTGACTGTGTATTTTATGCAGGCAGGCAGCACAGGCGGTTCAAATGCCCCCTCCGTCCAGTTAAGTGCCGCACAACTGATTCAGGGGCCTTATACATCATCCGGTCCAACGGAGCTGCCAATGCTGAAAGGCGCCGCTGCGATCGGATATGTTCCCAATTCCATGCCCATGTACATCACTGTCAGCTTTAAGGTGAGAAATCAGCAGCAGCTCGCCTCGCTGATTAACGAGCAGCAGACTCCGGGTTCTCCGCTCTATCATCATTTTCTCTCCCTGAATCAATTCCAGCAGTCGTTTGGTCCAACACCTCAGGTATACGGCGAAACACTGGCCTATTTCACAGCTATGGGCTTTACACAGGTCCCGACTGGTACGACCATGACGCTTGCCTTCAAATCCAGCGCTGTTAATGCAGCCAGTGCACTGAAAACCCAGTTCAGCTTTTTCAGGCTGCACAATGGGACAACTGTTTATGCAAACACTCAGTCATTATCGCTGCCGGTGCCTATAGCATCATCAATTTCATCGATAAACGGGCTCACTGATATAGTGAAAATTCACACCGGACTTGTTCATTCACCTTTCTTCTCGCTCAGGAGCGGTGTTGTATCGCCATCTGCATCTTCTGCTTCGGGATTGCCAGCATACGCAAGCATGAGCAGGGCAGTGAATTTCACAAAACCCGGTTTCCTTTACACCAACACCTCCTTCCCTTACGGACAGTGGCAGTTCGTCAACCCGTCTGTCATGAGTGTGGCGTACAATGCAACACCGCTGTACGGCCAGGGAGACAGGGGACAGGGAACAACGATAGCGGTGGTGATGGCCGGCGGATACAATCCAGCCGATCTTGCAGCATATTCGGGGATGGTTTTCAACAACTCGAATCAGATACTCAACCGTCTTACCCCCTACCCGGTTACAGGCGGAACGGCAAATGCGACATCGCCTGGTTCAGTATTGCAGACGGGCGGCGACGCCTTTGAGTTCACACTGGACATAGAGTATTCAAGCACTATGGCTCCGGCAGCACACATAGATGCTGTATATGGACCGAGTCTGAGCACCGCATCCCTGGTGAGTGCCTATGCAAAGCTCACTACCATCTCGCCCCTCCCGAATGTCATAACAAACAGCTGGGGCGGATCTGAGGACACATGGTGGAACCTCTACGGGCCGTCATGGCAGAGCGCAAATGCACTTGAAAACTATTTCATGGAACTCACAAGCATGGGATCGACTATACTCGCATCATCTGGCGATCTGGGAGGATACGACTCCTTCTCGGGTCTGCTGTCAGCATCCATCCCTGCTTCATCCCCATATGTCGTTGCCGTAGGCGGAGTCAGGACGACTGTATCCAATGGCACGGGTGTTTCCTTCCCGTCGCCATCGCAATACGCAGTTAACGCGACCGTCGCTCCGTACGGTTTCAGTGAAACATCTTCCTACCCCGCATGGTTCCCTGACTACACTCTCAATGGCAGCACTGTCGGCACTGTCACCACAAACTCTTACTGGTACACGCCGGGGCCCTCAAACTCATCGCCAGACTATGCATCCGGAGGCATCGGCCTCAGCTACTGGTTTGGACAGCCCTGGTGGCAGCATGGGAAGGCAATACCGTCCGCAGGCAGGAGGATGGTGCCGGACATAGCCGCTGAAGCAGACTTCAACGAGACGGTGTATTTCGGCGGTGCATGGAATTTCTTCTGGGGCGGCACCAGTTTCGCATGCCCGACTATCGCAGGTGAATTTGCGCTGCTCGATACTTACCTGAACTCGACTGCCGGTAACTCCTCTAACCGTCCAGGCTACTATCTTGGCCTGGCCCAGCCGTTACTCTACAATCTGGGCAACGACCCGTACCTGCCGCGGGCGCCGTATACCCAAATAAGCTCAGGGAGCAACCCGTGGGACGTTTACGCAAATTCAAACGGACTGGGATGGCCCGGTGGCCAGAACTGGCCCGTAGCTTCCACTGCTGCGCTGCCCGGCTGGAATCTGCTTGCCGGATGGGGCATTCCCAACGTGTTCAACATGGCTCTGGATGCCGGCCGGCTGCTTTCAAAGAATTCGGCTGATAATCAGCTCTTTTTCAAATTGAACGGTACGACGCCACGGACCCTTCCGGGCGATGCACTTTATACTTTCACGCTTGTGAATTCAACAGGTTCTCCTGTTTCCGGCGCTGTGGTCAACATGACATTCACATCAGCGAACGGGGTGACAACCCTCTCCAGTGTTGTTAAAACAAACGCAACCGGAAAATTCCAGTTTGACGCTGCAGGTCTGCACGGATACCTGTCATTATACAGTGTGCAAACAGCAAATTCGATTTCAGGTTTCCAGCCAATATGGATAACATTGCCCAACCTTACCTCCGGCACTATATCCGTGACGGTGCTTGGAACAGCGCGATCTGTTATGGGAGGTTTTGACTTCTTCAACGGCTATCTCAGTTCCAACTATCCGGCTCTCGGGGGCCTGATGCCCAACACAGTCAAGGTGCTGGTCACATACAGGGCCACTCCCACATCCGCTCCTCAGCCGGTATACAACGCAATGGTACTTGCATCCACGCCGCATGAGCCGTACTACTCATCTCCGCCAGATTACGCGAATCCATACTATTCCTCGCTTGCATCCTTTAATTACACGCCCATGAGGTCGCTCAGCTTCACGAATCTTTCCGGTATAGCATATGTGGAAACGTGGAACGTGCCGCAGCCGGAGAATTACAGCATACATGCTTCATATCGCGGTCTTTCCAGCAGCACAAATTTCACGGTAACCCCCAGATTTAACATTCAGTCACTCAATGTCTTCTCTTCACTTGAGGGAACGCTGTTCGGTGGTGCTGCCGGTTATATCGGCAACGGTGCCCAGAACACAATAATCGCGCCTTCTGTCGCCGGTGCCGGAGACCAGTACACAATGTATGTTCGTGTTACCTACTGGAATGGTGTTCCTGCAGCTTTTGCGCCGGTTGACATAGCCTCTCCGAACCTTCTGTCGTCACCATTTTCACCCATGCCGATTCCGGGAACACAGACAATTACCAATGCTTCCGGAATTGCCGCTCTGACAATCAACTACACTGTGGCAAGTGCTTCACTGGCATCGCAGGGAATACTCCTTATACAGGCATTCAACGACAGTTACTCCTCTGAATCCTTTTCCACACCTTCGGCAAATCTGCCTGTTCTCACAAACGACAGCACTTCGACTGTACTGTTCCTGGGCCAGGCATTTGGAATCGCCTATTCAACAATCCAGTTGAGTTCAGGTGTCGTGTATACTCCGTTCATCGGAACGACTGACGCCTACGGTAACTTCTTCGTAGAAACACCGCTGTTTGAGCCATTCAGTTCATACAACAATATCACCGCACTGTCATACTCGATTGGCAGCGGACCGTCGGTCAGTGTGCCACTCCCCTCCGTAGGGCAGAACAGCTTCCTGTGGTCGTTCCCGCTATCCGGACTGTCTTCAGGGTCGCATGTTCTCACAGTCCGGTTTAACGACTCTTACGGTTTCAGTTATTCTGTTGAATATGTCTTCTACGTCATCGGCACAGGCATTGATCCGGGTCCCGCTGTCTCATTTGTTTCGCCCTCTTCAGGTTCATATGTGTCGGGACAGACAACCATCAGCTTCTCATCTACCCAGTCGCAGTACCTGATGTCAGAAATACTCACAATTAATCAGTTCTCCTACAATGTTCTCGGTTTCACATCATTCACTTTCAACGCCTCGGCATTCGGTTATGGGGCCATGTCCATTTCACTCACCGCAACAAATTATAACGGCGTCTCCTCATCTTCAGCAATGCAGCTGTATTCTGCTCCTCAGCGCACACCAGTCTCGGCAATAACTTCTCCCTCTTCCGGCCAGCGTTTGAATTCAACAAGCAGCGTTACTGTCGGTCTATACTATTCAGGCGACTACATTTCATCATCCATACTCCATGTTACCGGTCCCTCCCTGAATGCAACTTACAATGTCACCGGATTGTCATCATACACCCTCGGCAAGCTGTTGAAAGGCGTTTACCACCTGTCATACACTGTCACAAGCGCAGACGGGGCCTCATCCACTTCCACTGGCGTTTTCACCATTCTCTCAACTCCGGCAGGGACTGC
This sequence comes from Methanomassiliicoccales archaeon, assembly GCA_027365715.1. Next base: position 15,455 of record DAHXLZ010000232.1, read on the forward strand.
CAGCGCCGCGCAGGTGAGCATATCACCGCTGGCCGGTGGCCTGATTATAGCCGTATTCATAGTCGGCATGGTAATCGGCCTCTTCGTCGAACGGATGAGAAGGAAGCCGCCAGCCGGAACACAATGAGAGCTGCGGGCTCACAACCGGGCTGTGCGGAGCGGCACGTCCAGTGAAGCGCCCCGCCCGGTCATGGAATACCGCAAGATTTTACTCATAGTCGTTTCTTTCCAGTCCGGGAGAGTTATATTTGGAGTGCAACGGATGCCTTTTTCCCGATGACCTGCTGTATTCCGACGACGCGGAGCTATGGTTCAGGGCGGAGAAGGGAGTTTATGTGGCTGGAATGACGTCGGCCGTGCTCTGGACCGCAGGCAAAGCGGCGAAAATATCGCTGAAGGAAATGGGAAAGAAAGTGGAGCGCGGAAAGAGTATTGCTACCATTGAGAGCACAAAATATTTCGGCTCACTCAGAGCACCATTCGACTGCAGGATTGTCGGCGTCAATACATCCCTGGCTCCGGGCCTTCTGACTCCTGCGTCGATATATGGCGACAGCTGGCTTGCAGTTGTTGAAGCTCTTGTCCGCGATGAGCCGCCGTCAAGGCTCTTAAGCGGCATGAATGCGCATTCACTTTTCGAGGAAAAGATTTCATCCCTTCATCTGAAGTGCTTCAGCGAGCTCCCTGATATTGAATTGCTGGAAATAGGCACAGAGTGTAACGCAGTGCTGACACGGCTCAACTCTGAGTTTTCGTCGAACAAGCAGGGATATGTAATACATCTCGTCACAGATGACGTGACTTCTCCGATAGAAATGATAAGATGGTCAGATGAGTCGGGAAATAAAATAGCAGAAAGGAAAAAAATTGATAATCTGTTTCACTTCATACTCGTGAAGTCCTGACAGCATCACTTCTCTATGGGTATGCCAACAGAGTTTCCCCACTCTGACCATGAACCATCATAATTCAGGACATTCCGGTAGCCGAGAAGATAGTGCAGTACAAACCATGTGTGAGAGGACCTTTCCCCTATCCTGCAGTATGTTATGATATTTTTATCAGGCGTTATGCCTTTCGACTCATAGAGTTTTTTCAAATCATCTGCGCTCTTGAATGTTCCGTCCTCATTTACCGCCTGCGACCACGGTATGCTGGCTGCACCGGGAATGTGTCCACCCCTCTGAGCTCCTTCATTCGGATATTCGGGCGGTGTCAGTATCTGGCCCGTGTATTCCGCATTGCTCCGCACATCAACCAGAGCCCAGTTCTTCTGGCCCGCAGTCTTTCTTACATCACCGGCAAATGCCCTGATCCTTGAATCGGGTTTCTTTGCCCTGAATGTTGTATGCGGATATTCAGGAATGTCTTTCGTTACTTCCCTGTCTTCAGCGAGCCATTTCTTCCTGCCGCCATTCATCAGCCTGATGTTGTCCACGCCATAATATTTGAAATCCCAGAATGCATAGGCCGCAAACCAGTTGTTGTAGTCCCCGTAGAGCACGATTGTTGTCCTGTCGTGTATTCCGGCGCTGCCAAAAAGATCTTCAAGCTGTTTCGCTGTCAATATGTCTCTCGTAAGCTGATTGTTCAGATCCTTCCTCCAGTCGAATAGCACCGCTCCCGGTATATGCCCCTGATTGTAGTTCGGGGCAGGATCGTAATCAACCTCCACGACTCTGACGTCCCGGTTTTTCAGATTTTCCTGAACCCATTTCGTGCTGACAAGCACATCACTGTTTGCGTAGTCCATGTTTATACCATTGTGTTATTATAACGCTGTAATATTTCAATTTTGTTTAACCTGAAGTGACACAAGTTAACTGTTTCGCGCTGTATCACACAGCACTGTGGCAGCGAAGGGTAATTAGCAGCAGGAAACTTTAATACCATATGTGCTTATGTAGGGTCAAATGAAGTTGGCGGATTGGGCGCGGGAACAAGGCATAGATTACAAGACGGCCTATCGTTGGTTCCGTGCAGGGCAATTGCCCGTAAGGTCTGAACAGATGCCAACTGGAACCATTCTCGTCTATCCCACTCCGAAGAATGAAGGTGGTGTTGCCTTGTATGCAAGAGTCTCTTCACATGACCAGCGTGCGGACCTCAACCGCCAGAGCAACCGTCTCTCTCAG
>DAHXLZ010000148.1 GCA_027365715.1 Methanomassiliicoccales archaeon
CTTGCACCTGCTTGTGCCCAAGTCCTCCTGACATTGGGTCTCGACTGCACGCAGCTCTCATCCAGGAATAGTATTTTCGCATGCTTCCTTCTCGCAAGGGCGCGTATCTTCGGCCATTCCTTCTTCACCCACTCATTGACAGGAACATCGTTCTTCTCCTTCGCGACAAGCTGCGGGACCCGGGGGGGAGAAACCCATGTCCCGCAGCACCCTCCAGACATGAGTGACATTGTATTCGACGCCGAACTCCTGCCTGATCACCTCCGCCACTCTTTTCAGTGTCCAGAGGTCTGTGGGATAGTCCCTTGCGAGTGCGCCCTTTATGAGTATCTTCCTGAGCGCATTACGCTGCTTCACTGACAGCTTCGAAGGCTTTCCCGGCGGCTTGACGTCCTTCCATGATGTCTTGCCGCCATTCTCCATCCTTCTCTCCCATCTCCTGACAGTTTTCCAGTCCACACCGGGTGTACGTGCTATGTCGGCCTTCCTCACACCTTTGCGGAGGAGCTCATACCCCTTCTTTCTCTTCCACTCCCTCTCGGAGACACTCTTTTTTCTGACGCTCTTCCTGTTCCCGGCAGCCATCGCATGGTATATGCACGTTCGACTGTTTCTAGCCAATTATTAAATAAAATAGATTATAAGGCAATATTATTCCAAAGAGCTATAGAAGCAATCACTAACATGTTCGGTATCGGTATTATATATCGAATAATGACAAATTAACCCAAAGTAAATTTGTCAAGTGTCGAGGGGAAACTATGGAAGAAATAAAAATCTGGCTAGATCAAAAGAAGAAGCTCGTGGCTTTCTACGACGCAAGTCAAAAATGCCTGGACATCTTCTTTGATGAGCAGGGGATCAGGGCTGAACTTTATGATGGAGAGAATCTGATCGAAAAGCGCGTGCTCAAGAGAAGCGAATTTAACCTTGAAGACGTGGCGGCCACGCTTAAGAATAAGAACCTGAGCAGGTTTTCGTGAGCGATGGTAATAGGATTCGAAGGTTCTGGCCCAACTCGTGGTTAGACCTGTACTCAGCAAGGCGGGACATAGATACTCCACATTTCTGGGTGGCGAGGGCTGCACCTGCATTGCTGAATCCCTGAGAGAAAGAGTGGTTTCAGGGGAGTGATTACCAGAGACTCACCGTTGTTCAGGCAGGATACATGGGGTCACCCGAAGAACCCCTTCCTGATAACGACCACCCTGGTCCGCGATGTGAGGGTTGCATTAGGCAGGGCAAGTCTCAGGTTCAAGCCCTACGCCTTGCGCGTGTTTCTCTACCTCCCTCGACATAGCGGAGAGCAGGGGCCTGATATCCGCCAGTGGCGCAGTTTCTGATGGGCGAAAAGGAACCACAGAGGCACGCTACAGCACCAACAGGATATCTCCCTCAGGCGTAATTGACTTAATGCGGACTTCCTGTGACAAGTGCTCCAGGTTCCTTGAGACAAGAATAAAGGCTTCATCTGATGAAGACAATACGGCTTACCTCCATATTCAACTGCTGAAGGCTGTAGACTACTCACAAAAACAGATTGACTCGGTCGACCTGGAAACGCCGTTTCAATTCTTACCAAGAACGCCCTATTGCGGCACCTATAAGAGATTATCTGGATCAGAGAGGGTGCAGGGGCCAAGTATTACTCCGATCCGGCCAAATTGCTGGGAAGAGAAATCTGGCCATAGTGCTGCGCCTTTCCTTGGTCCCAGTGTCATCCTTCCTGATTGAACGGTATCGGCAGTATGCTGAAGACACAAACAGGTACGGCATAGCGCCGGCAAAGTGTTTATCCCGGCACAGTATGCGCACATCGATATGGCAAAACTGAGAATCCTGGTTGTCGATGATTCGTGGCCTACAAGGATGGCCATAGCGGAAGCACTGGAAGCGAACGGCTACGAGATTGTTGCATCGGGGAAGGACGGCAACGACGCTGTTGCACTCTACAATCAGACAAGTCCGGATGTCATGATACTCGACATAATGATGCCTGGCAGGGACGGCCTCGATGCTGTCAGCGAGATAAGACAGATGGATCCTCAGGCGAACATCATTGTGGAAAGCGCACGTGACAATGAGGCTCTTAAGTTGAGGGCGAATATCCTCGGCGTCAGCGCATATCTCGTGAAACCGTTCGGCCTTGCCGAACTCATGGAAGCATTGAAGCCGTTCAGCATGCTCGAGAGGGTAAAAGATATGATGCGGTGAGGGATAACAAAGTTATCCCTCACCAGTTGGGCCATATTGCGCCTATCGACTGGGAAAGTGCGCGTCATCGGGAGTCTTGCCAACACTGAAAACGTTCTGTGAGGCGCTGCCGGAGAAGGATGTGGCGACTGCATATCATAACGTCAGGGTGAGGAAGGAAAACAACTGCAGATGGACTGGTGAGTGTGAGAGCAGAAGTCACCTTGGCTGAGATTCTAACTTAAAGACCAAATCTCTCATCCCCCGCTTCTCCGAATAAGCGGAGCGTGCAGATGGAAGCAGCAATCCCGGGTCACGCCGTTCGAATCAACGTTAAACAAGCCATCGAAATGCCCGGGATTCGCAAACAATTTATGATGCGCGGGAAACACGGCTGGCCGCAAGCAGCCTGCGGATAAACTGCGGATTAACTTCACCGTAGGCCAGTCTTGGAACTCAACCTTTTGATTCAGCCGATCTCCCGGCTCCTCCCGTTCTTGAGATGTCTGCTTATGAGCCTGCTTGCCTCTCGCTTCCCAATATAACGGTCAAACTTTATTCCCAGAGAGTTCATGAAAGCTTTCTGTTTTTCAGTTGCGAACAGACCCTGTATGCGATTCCGAGCCTCCTGGTTTTCATCGAGATATGCTTCATAAGCTTCATGGGACAGTTCATCGGCCATGGAATTCCTCTCCCGCGGTACCCATTCGAGTTTGACATTCCGGTATTGCCTGAGCAAGTCCATCACCGCATTATACAGTGGAAGTATGTGTTTTGAATTGACAGAATAGAGGCCGCTGACCTGTCTCACGGCAAGCTGGCTGTCCCCGAATATCCCGATGTCGCTGATTCCCAGGTGAAGACCGTTTTCAAGCAGAACCACGAGACCGGTATATTCACCGACATTGTTCGTACTTCGTTCGGAGAAAGGTGTCGCGGCGATGCCGGATTTGGAAAAAATAAGCACATCGCCTCTGTATATGAGGCAGCCATATGTTGCGATGCCACATGGATTGACTGGCTCACAGGCGCCGTCAAAGAAACCGATGCACTTTGTCATTTTGTATGCGCTCCTGTCTGAACCATGATTGCCCGGAATGTCTTTAGCCTGATCATGACGTGCCGTCTCCGGAACTCACCTGACAGACACTCCGGAAACCACATCACGATGCCTATTGCAGAGTCATATCTCTGCGCTTCCAGTGATTGTCCACGTGCACATGCCCGGCAGGTCACACCCAGCACAGCACCTGATATCAAACCCTGATCCTAACTCTCAGTAACAGATTACAATATCCTGCCTGTTTCCTTCTTCCTGATATCGCGCAGATGAAATATCAGCTGCTGAATTTCAGGCGCTTCAGGCGGATCCAGACCCTGAAAATTGTTTGTACCGCCGTATCTGTTCATTCCGATGCCCCTGACTGGCACCATGAAGCCGGAGCCGCCGATCGGCTGGATATACAGAGTTGAAAGACCCAGCAAGCGGTCCAGTATACCTCTCGAAACTATCACATCTGCCACGTTTTCAAGCGGCATTGAGTCTGTAGTATAGCCGATGATTCCGCGCCTTCCTATGGTTCTGTGGTTCGTAATCCAGTAGCTGTATTTCTTATAACCGAGGAAGCCCGACACAACACTGATAAAAATAATCAGCCCTATGATAAAACCGAATATGCCCACGAAGATGAGCAGCCCGCCGCCTCTTAAGCCCCCTCCGGATGATGAGGAACTTATGAACAGCGAAGACAAAGGCACCAGTATGAACAGCCCGAGGAACAGGGCTGTGATGATACCGCCAAATGCGAATTTCACAATCACCTTCCTCCTGGGCCTGAATTCCTTGAGTATCACTTCTCCGTCCTGGAGTCTGAACGGGAGATTCAGTCCCGGCGGTACCGGGGGATAATTTCTGACGACGGGGTCGTTGGCGAAATCAATTGTAGACGATCGTTCGACAGCCGCCGCGGCGGAAGATTGCTGGACGACGGCGGGCGCCTGATGAAGAGCGAATCCGCAGGACTCACAGAAGTTGACTCCCGCATTGACCGCTTTACCGCAGTTTGGACAGTATGCCACATTATTCACCAAAAACTGAAATCAGGTGGCACGTATAAAATGAATAGGATTTGGCAAGCGTGTTACAAAGTGCCGTTGGCAGACAGGAAATTTCCTTCCCGCCCTGCTTCATAAACAGACTCGACATGATGCAATATCCAGAAATGGAAAGTAAAATGTACGGAGAAGGTATGAGTCCTGAGCAGTCAACTTTATCCCAAATTAATGGATCGAACCAGCGTATATGCGAATTGCTTGACTGGGATTATCATGCAACTGAACAAAATTTACCACATGGACTGCATAAAAGGAATGAGAGAGTTAAATGCCGGCAGTGTAGACATAATAGTGACCTCTCCACCTTACAACATCGGAGTGGAATACAACCAGCACAAAGACAATATGGAATTTAAGGACTATCTGAAATGGATGGAGGATTTTGGCAGGGCCTGTAAAACTGTCCTGAAAGAAAATGGCTCTTTGTTCTTTAACATAGGCGACAAGTCCAGCGATGAGCTGAAGGCGTTTGATGTAGCCAGAAGGGTAAATCAGGATAACCTGAAATTACAGAATACCATACACTGGATTAAGCACATATCAATACCAGAAGAGAGGATAAGCGCGGGACATTTCAAGCCTGTCAACAGCAAGCGTTTTCTTAACAACTGCCATGAGTATATATTCCATTTCACAAAGAACAAGGACGTTGAACTGGACAAACTCGCCATTGGTGTGCCATATGTGGACAAGACCAACATAGCAAGATGGAATTCGGTAAAGACGGATTTAAGAGACAGAGGAAATGTGTGGTATATTCCATATGAGACAGTTCAATCAGAAAAGGAGCATCCTGCATCATTCCCTAAAAGATTGCCGGAGATGTGCATAAAGCTGCATGGCTACAGCAGGGATACTGTGGTTCTTGACCCGTTCATGGGTTCTGGCACTACAGCGGCAGTGGCTAAGGAACTGGGATGCAAGTATATTGGATTTGAGATAGACAAACTATACCAGAAGATAGCAGAGGATAAACTGCTGCAAACAAATACTATCAGCCATCAAACGAGTGAAGACGATGCGCTTCTGTCGTCTTATTGATTGGCTCTGATGCCGTATTGTGTGAATTCGTTGCTCTTATCAGCATTCCAGCTCACCAGAAAAGTGCGATCTGACATGCCGGTTACCTCGTTGATATACCGGTACTCTTCCGCTCTCCGATGCGCCAGTGTGGGTTCATGGACACGCAGGGGAGCGAGACTGCGGTTAACAACCCACGCATATGGCTTTATGCCTGCCCTCAGCAGATCAGACTGAAGCTGTGCTGATTCGTGGACAGGTGTTGGTTCTGGCAAAGTGACGATGATGACCTTGGTAAGTCGCTGGTTCCTGAGACGCGGAAGCAGTCTTCTGACGTTTTCAGGTGAATTGCGGGCAGAACGGAGAACCTCCCTGTGATATGACTCCGCTGCGTCCAGAAGAAGCAGAGTGTGACCGGTCGGCGCAGTGTCTATCACTATGAAACTGCTGTCTCCTTCGGTCATGACTTCAGCAAACGCACGGAATACAGCGATTTCCTGTGTGCATGGCGAGCGAAGATCCTCCTTAAGGAGCTTCATTCCTTCATTGTCCAGCCCTGCCGAGGAACTTCTGATGACATCTTCCATATAGACCGCTGTTTCCGCCACAGGATCTATCCTGCTGACGCGCAGGTCGGGGGGAAAGGCTTCCTGGTCGAACTTGCCTGCCGGATCGGTAGTCGTCAGGTGAACCGAGTACCCGCGATTTGAAAGGGCAGCCGCGATCATCGACGCAATGGTGGTTTTTCCGACGCCGCCTTTGCCCATGGTCATTATTATTCCATGGCCCTCGACGGCCAGCGCATCAATCAAGCTGTCGAAAGATGGTGTATCGTGAAGATCGGTCTTATCCGGACCATGTGGCGCTTCCACGATATGATTTCCATTCAAAAATGCCCTTAGCTCAGCAACACCGATTGGATTGAACGATTTCAGGGCGAAATCGAATCTCTTGAGGCGTTTGAGTCTTTCAGGCATTTTCTCAATAGCGCTCAACTGCTGTTTTTGAATCTTGATGGCCACAGGATCGTTGCTTCCAGGGGTTCTGAAAATTCCGTTCAGCACCAGATACTGGTTAGAGATGCCCTGAGCGCTGAGCTCCAGACTGGTGCGTTCTGCCTCGAACAATGTGGAGTTATCCGGGCGCGCCACAAGAACAATAGTGGTTATTTCTCCATTGCTGAGCGCCCTCCTTGCCTCATCGTAAAGTGCCCTTTGTCCCCCCAGTCCGGCGAGGGGCCCCAGACATGTTGTAACAGACGAACTTGAATTGAGGAAATCGGACCAGGCTGCAGGGAGGGATAAGAGCCTGAGTGTGTGACCGGTTGGTGCGGTATCGAATACAACATGATCGAATTTCTCAGTCGCATGCGAATCGCCCATAAGTTTAGAAAATTCATCAAATGATGCCACTTCCGTCGTACAGGCGCCAGAAAGCTGTTCTTCTATGCTCGCCACAGTCTCCTGTGGTAGAAGCGCGCGATAGGGCCCTACTATACGCTCCCTGTAGTTTATAGCCGACATTTCAGGATTTATATTGAGAGCAAACAATTTCAAAACCTCCGGCACCTGAGATGGTGACGAAGTGAGAGAGATGTCGAACATTTCGTCGAGGTTGGAGGCAGGATCCGTGCTTACGAGAAGAACATTCTTTCCTTCGTCTGAAAGGGAAACGGCAAAAGCAGACGCCAGAGTAGTCTTGCCAACACCTCCCTTGCCTGTAAAGAAGACGAAACGCGTAGCCACTTGCCTCAATCTGATGACATTTCACCTCATGCCGAGGATTCTTGTCAGTTCGTCCCGCACCGGGTATAGCCGCGTGGCTACGACCTTTCCGTTAAGCAGAGTTATTGGAAGGCAGTCGTTTCCTTCAATATGGAGTAGCCTGCTGACCTCAGGATTCTTAACAAAAGCTCCGGGCTGCTGCGAAAGGTTGTATCTGGTTACGCCTATTCCCCTCCTCTTCAGCCATTCCACGTTCTGGGCAAACTGTATCAGCGCACTGTCCACAGATGGTCCACAGACGCCGGTGGAACAGCACACAGGAGGATCAAACACCTCCAGAACCCTGTCTGAGGTGAGGGCGCCATGCTCAGAATCGGCCATATCCAAATCAAACACTTTCAATTCTCTTCCTGAATTTTCTGAATTATTCATGTCCATCCTAATTCAAATTGACATATATCTATTTGAATTTTACGACTGACTCTATGGCGAGCATAGACAGTCAGGCCACTCCCTGATGATGAACGAATGCCTGCATCTTCAGATTCTGCAGGTGATACGTGCCACTTACAATTTATCGAAGGCTGGCGTATCGGTCTAATGCCTGAGCGATCCGGCGGTTCATGTCTGTCCGCCACAGGACTGACTGCAACCTCTTACAGCAATGGATAAGAATTAGGGAATTTGATGTTGCACACAGGAAATAGCAATGAATCTGCACAATGTCAAATAGATAGATTTAAATTTAATTAAACAATGGAAGAATACATGGAACCGTGTATTCCGCGAAAGATTACAATTGAGTTAAATCCCGAATCCACATCGTCACTTGCATCGGTATTCAGTGCACTCGCTGAGCCTGCCAGGCTGTTGATAGTGCGATTACTTGTGAGTTATGGAGAAACCTGCACCTGTGAAATTGTATCTGCATTGAAACTGGCACAACCAACTGTAACACACCATCTGAAAATACTTGAGGAAGCAGGCATAATATATAGAAAACCAAAAGGGAAATGGACATATTTTGGTCTGGCAGGAGACAGGATAAGTGACGTTATTCTTCTCGCAGATTTGATATCCAGAAACAGGAGAGAATTTAATAGAACCGGAATTGAGAAACTGTCGCACACCTCGATTATAACAGCTCCCGCAGCCGTGCCTGACTGAAGGAGGTTCATGCGCATGACGGGAAAATTGCTCTTTGTTTGTGTTGAGAATGCGGGAAGAAGCCTCATGGCAGAAGCTTTCGCAAGGAGTCTGGGCCTGAACGCAGTAAGCGCGGGCACAATTCCGGCGAGTGAGCCAAATCCGCTGGTTGTTGAGGCGATGTCAGAACTGGGTATCGACATAATGCCGGGTATGCCGAAAAAACTGACATTGGAGATGATAAATGACGCAGATCTCGTTGTCACAATGGGCTGTTCCGTAGAGCAGGCGTGTCCGAAACCCATGATTGCCGAAATGAACAGGAAACTGGTGGATTGGAGTCTTGAGGATCCAAAAGGCAGGCCGATAGAGGAGATACGCGGCATCAGAGATGACATCAGAAGAAGGGTCAGGGAGTTGGCAGGCGTTTCTGATGAAAATTCCGTCACTGAGTGATGTGGAATATGACGCCGGAGAGGAAACAGGAACGGGCAAAGGACTGAAAAATATACGACATCCTCGATTTCACGCTGGATGCTGACAAACTCAAGCAAATTTAACGCTTGTGAGCGGGAAATCCCACATGCTTTGGCGGCGGGATGAAAGGTAACTGTTTTATAACATGTTGTCTGTGCGTCATCTGATAGCAGGCCGGGACACAACCGGACTTGAAAATGCCCGTGGAGATTGATACCTCCGTAACCCGGAAGGGGATCGAGTATCTTTTGATGAAACAGGAAGCCGCACCCTTCAGGGGTGTGAGTGTGTCACATAAGCCGTATACGTAAGACTGCGCGACAAAGGGGAGCTTCTGACGAGGCTGAGAGGACCTTTGAGGTCGACCCTTTGAACCTGATCCAGGTAATGCTGGCGGAGGGAAAGAAAATGAATGCTCAATTTTTGGTTTCGGAGCCTGAGGATAGAACGCATATTCTGCCATACGCAATACCCGGGGGGCCGCAGACATGCTGACTTCCAGGCAACGGTCGCTCTTTATTTCGTCCTCATGCGGCTTCTTCATATGGGGCATCGTGGCCTCAATGGCACCACTCTCCCTCTCATGGCCGTTCGTAAACGGCAATGACCCGCTTGTGAGAGTGCTGATACTTTCTGCGGGACCTGCCGGACTGCTTGCAGGAAACTTCCTGATGGGAATACTGTCGGATGTAATCGGCAGAAAGAAGGTGTTCCTGGCGACAATGTCAACTTACAGTCTGGGCCTGGTACTCATTTCCATCGCCACCACATTCACTGTGCTCCTTGCCGGCGTGGTGATTTCATCATTTGGCGTGGGCGGAGAAGAGATACCTTCGCTTGCACTCATCGCCGAGGATGTATCGGTCAAACAGCGCGGCAGGCTTTTGACGCTCGCCCCCAACTTCAACAACATAGGCAGTGCGTTCGCTGCTGCGTTTTTTCTTTTCTCTGTCTCCGGTTCTGTCTTCGTTGAACGCATCTATCTTCTGACAGCATCCCTGGCAATCATAGGCCTGCTTGTTTTTTCCAGAGTGACGATGCCGGAATCCTTCAGATGGCTGCAGTCCAAAGGAAGAAAGGAGGAAGCCGAGATACAGAAGAGCCATCTCGATGTTGGTGTTGAAGGTGAATCTGTTAAACTTCCGTCCCTCTGGAGAAGTTACACACTTCTCAGCATACTGGGTGTTTCACAGTTCCTGACATTCGGCCTGATGGCATTTGTACTCGGACCGGATGAATTTCCATCCCAGACGGCACTGATAATTGTCGTTGCCCTGGCCGGAGCCTCAATCAGCGGTTTCATCGCAGCACCGCTCGTTTCAATGGGGAGGAAGAGGTACACTTTGTTTTCTTTTGGCGGAGGATTCGTAACGATTGTTGCAATACTCTTTGCGTTCGGCAGCCTCGGCAGCGAGTACGTGTTTCTGCCCCTTCTGTTCCTTAACATGGCTTTCAGCGAGTTTGCATGGGCCGCAAGAACTACACTGGAACCTGAACTTTTCCCGACAGCCATGCGCGGCACCGGCATCGGACTGGTAAGGGTGTTGCCAATTGTTGCATACATAGTGAGCATAATACTCCTCAGCAGCACTGGACTCTTTGACTTTGTACTCATTAACGTGATACTGTGGGGAGCAGGTTTCGCGGCCGCAGGATACTGGTATCTCCGGGGAATCGAGACGAGCGGCATAAGCCCTGACTTCAAGGTGGCAGAGAATGTCTGACGTGATCAGGGATGCACCGCAGCAGGCTTTCAGGAATTACCGTGAACTGAAGGACAAACTGGATGGAGCGGTGTGGGGGCGTTCTCATTCGCTTGTATTCATAACCCTGTCTGCAAGTCTGTTCGTGTGGGGGGTTGTCCTTGCTGTCGGACCCCTGGTCATTTCATGGCCGATGGTAACACCTTCATCCGTACTGTATATTCTTGTTGCCGCACCTTCCGGTCTGCTCACGGGTAATCTGGTCATGGGGATTCTGGCCGACAGGCTGGGCAGGAAGAAATCTTTCATGCTCACGCTCATTATATCAATAGCCGGTCTCGCAGGGATACTTCTCTCTGAAACCATCTGGCTCCTGATAGCGTCGCTGTTCCTGACTGAATTCGGATTCGGCGGAGAAGAGACCGTATCGCTCGCACTGATGTCTGAGTTATTCCCGATAAGATATCGCGGAAAGGCTTTAGTTGGTTCGACGAATTTCGCCAATGCCGGTGCCATGCTGGTGGCGCTTGCATTCATTGCTTCGCCATTCTCGATTATTGATGAAAAGATAATGATTGCAATTCTGGCAGCAGGAGGGCTCGGCATAGCTCTGGTCAGCAGGCTGCTGATACCCGAAAGCCTCAGATGGGCTTTCGTGAAGGAAAAAGGTCCAAAGACGGCTGCACCGCTGAAAGTGAGGGAGGGTGCATTCAGTTTTGCCGTGCTTGCGACAGTGGCCAGCACCATAATCCTGACATATGCTCTGCTGGCTCTTGTTCTGGGGCCCTTTGAATTTCCTCATCTGGTCGGCGCAATAGTCTTCACCTACAATCTCGGAGAAACCGCAGCCGGCTTTGCGGCCATTTTCATTGTATCAATGCTTTCAAGAAAGGGTTTCACGCTGTTTGCCTTTGCAGGCGGTTTCATCACCATGCTGCCATTCATCGCATATTATTACATCGCTCCGGCCTCACTGTTATTCTTCCTTTCTTTGCTGTTCATAAACGGTGCATTCGGCGAATTTGGATGGGCCGCAAGAAACATGATGCAACCAGAACTGTTCACCACAAGATTCAGGGGAACGGGCATTGGCTCGGTAAGGGGAATAGGATACGTGCTGTACATAGCATCCCTCTTCCTTGTTTACGGCTATACACCTGCAGAGTACATTTACTATGCATCGTTTATATGGCTGGCCGGCCTCATCGCCGCTGCAGCATGGTACGTAAAGGGAAGAGAAACTTCGGGTGAGAGCCTTGATTGAACCTGTGACGGAGGCGTTCTGATTGAGAGGCCGCGCAATGACAGTCGGAGGCTCAGATTCCGGAGGAGGAGCGGGCATACAGGCAGACCTGAAGACTTTCAGCGCGCTTTCGGTGTTCGGGAGCTCGGTGATCGTTGCACTCACGGCACAGAACAGTGTCGAGGTTGCAGGCATAATGCCGGTTCCCGTCCGGTTTGTGGAGAAACAAATGGACGCCGTACTCGGCGATATTGGCACGGATGCTGCTAAAACAGGAATGCTCTATTCTGCAGAAATCATAGAAGCAGTTGCGGGAAGATTTAGGGAACATGGCGTGAAGAATGTTGTTGTAGACCCGGTCATGATCGCCAAGACCGGGGCGAGACTGCTCAGGAAGAATGCCGTGGATGCACTCATGAAAAGGCTCGTTTCGATTTCGCTGCTTGTCACGCCAAACATACCGGAAGCAGAGATCATGTCCGGCATGAGAATACTGTCAGAAGAGGACATAAGGAGTGCTGCGCGAAGGATACATGAGATGACCGGCGCGAGTGTGCTTGTGAAAGGGGGGCACAGCGCCGGCAAACGTTCGACAGATATAATCTGCACCTATGCCGGGTATCGCAGTTTTTCAGGTGAAAGGATCGGCACACGGAACACCCACGGGACGGGAGACACACTCTCTGCCGCCATAACCGCATATCTGGCAAGAGGCCTGAATATCATGGATGCAGTCAGTGCCGGCAGGGATTTCCTGCAGGCGGCGCTCGAACGCTCCTTTCCAATGGGTAAGGGTTTCGGCAGCCTTGACCATTCATGGAGGTTAAAAGATGACTGAAGAATTCGGGAAAATAACGCGGGATTTTTTCAATAAGAACATAACACAGAAGCTGGGACAAAGCAGGAAAGAGGTCATCGTGCCTCCGGGAAACGGCGTGGATGTGGGCATAGTCAGACTGCACAGGAACCTGGTCATGGCCATAACCACAGATCCGTTCTACATAGTACCGGCTTACGGCTGGCAGAAGGCAGCATGGTTCGCGTTTCATATCATTGCTTCAGATCTGTGCACTTCCGGTCTGCCCCCGGAATATCTCGCAGTCGACCTTAACCTGCCCGTGTCCATAACCGACGACGAGTTCAGGCTCCTCTGGAACACTGTTGACAGGGAGGCCAGAAAGTATGGAGTTTCCATCGTCACAGGACACACTGCAAGGTACGAAGGCACGGATTATCCAATGGTTGGCGGTGCAACAATGATGGGCACCGGACCTGCAGACAGATATGTCACTTCAGCAATGGCACAAACAGGAGACACTGTTATTATCACAAAGACTGCCGCACTCGAAGCAGCAGCGATATTCTCCCAGCTGTTTCCCGAATACATATCGGCGCATCTCGGAAGCACGGTTCTCAGAAAAGGGCAGAGGCTCTTCCACCGCATGTCGACGGTGGACGAGTCCCTGGCAGCCGCATCATTCGGCCTCAGGAAGAAGGGAGTGACATCCATGCACGATGCAACAGAGGGCGGCGTCCTCGGTGCACTTTATGAGGTGGCTGAAGCTTCCGGAAAGGGAATCACGGTCGAAATGGAAAAGGTGCCCGTTGATCAGGAAGTGCGTGAGATCTGTGAGTTATTTGAAATGCGCCCGCATTACTCGATAAGTGAAGGATCGCTGATCATGACAGTCAGGAAAGACAGATGCGATGATCTGCTGTCTGTGTTGAAGTCCCGCAGAATAAAAGCGACTGCTGTTGGCACAATAACCGATGCACGAAAGGGCAGAAGAGTGGTGACTGACGGCAGAGTGGAGGAACTCACTCCGCCCGGGAAGGATGATTTCTGGAAGGCAATACACAGAGCAGCGGAGGAGCGGCTCAGTTGAGATACGGCGGATTGTATCTTGTGACTCCCGATTACACGCCGGGAAAATTCTTCGGCATTGTGGAAAGCGCAATAGCAGGCGGTGTCGACATACTTCAGTACAGGGATAAGAGCAATACGAAGCAGGTCAGAATGGAAGTTGCGGGAAGATTGCGCTCGATTTGCAGCGATAACGGCATTCCATTCATTGTCAACGATGATATTGACATCACAGTCGAATCGGAAGCTGACGGAATCCACATCGGAACGGGCGACACACCATATGCGGAAGCAAGGGAAAGGATGAACAATGGTGTCGTCGGTGTCTCTGTCTATGGCGATATTGAACTCGCGCTGAAATATGAAAGGATGGGTGCGGATTATGTTTCATTCGGTCCGTTCTTTGATACCGATTCCAAGAAGGACGCTTCAGTTTATGACATAGGTGTGCTTGAAGAAGCACGGTCGAGACTGGCGGTTCCTGTATTCGTCATTGGTGGCATTACGGCAGAAAATATTTCGAAAGTTATCAGCTGTGGTGTTGATGGTGTCGCCGTCATCTCTGCCATTTTCCGTTCCGCCGATCCGGAGTCTGCCGCCAGAGAGCTGAAGAGATTGATTGCCGGCCGCAAATGCTGAGCAACAGAAACAGCTGTTGGAGAGTTTTAGTTTCAGTGCCGTTGGAGCAGCAGGTGTCCGTACTATCCGCACCATCTGCACGTGAAGACATCCGGCATAAGCAGCCACTGGACAGAGCACTCTGCCAGTCTCCTGATTGAATAAGGGAGTGACCCCCTGTTTTCGCCAGAGCCGCAATGGAAACGTATATATTGAGAGTCATTTTGCTATTAACCGGAACTGCGCGTCGGGCGCCCCATGGTCCCTTTATAAAATACAGGGGCGGGATGCCTGCATCATGTTTGATTTGAGGAGATATAATGGCCCGCGGAATGAACACAGCAAGGAAGCTCAAGAACAACAGAAAGAAATTCAGGTGGAGTGAGAGAGCCTACAAGACCAGGATTCTCAAGCTCAAGGAGAAGTCAGATCCTCTTGAGGGCGCTCCACAGGCCCGCGGCATAGTGCTCGAAAAGGTCGGAATAGAGGCAAAACAGCCCAATTCTGCCATACGAAAGTGTGTGAAAGTGCAGTTGATAAAGAACGGCAGGCAGATCACTGCTTTTGCCGTTGGCGACGGTGCCATAAATTTCATAGACGAACATGATGAGGTACTTGTTGAGGGAATAGGCGGCAGGATGGGCAGGTCGTACGGGGATATTCCTGGTGTCAGATACAAGGTCATCAAGGTGAACAACGTGTCGCTTAATGAACTGGTGAGAGGAAGAAAGGAAAAGCCGGTCAGGTGAATATATGCCTGAAGAAGATATTGAAAATGATGTTACAGACGGGCAGTCTGAGAAGGAGACAGAGGAGCATGTGCAGGTGCAGGAAAATGTGCTTCTTTACAGTGCACCGCTCTTCGGAAAGTATAACCTTTCGGAGGTTGCAGTTTCGGACCGTGGGCTTGCGAAATACATCAATCTCACACCAGTTTATGTTCCGCACACTGCAGGGAAGCATGCCAACAAGAACTTCGGCAAGAGCAAACTGAACATCGTCGAAAGGCTTGCAAACCAGATGATGCGCACTGAAACATATACGGGCAAGAAGAGCAAGTCGCTGAAGGTGGTCGAAGAAGCGTTTGACAGAGTGCATTCAAAGACCGGAAAGAATCCGGTACAGCTGCTGGTCAGTGCCCTTGAACACGCTGCGCCGAGGGAAGAGATTACAAGGCTTCAGTTTGGAGGCATTTCGGTGCCCAAGGCAGTTGATGTGTCGTCCTCAAGAAGGCTGGACCTGGCACTCAGATACATCTGTCTCGGTGCCATTGCCGCATCACACGGCTCAACGAAACCGATTGCACAGTGCCTTGCGGATGAGATTATTCTTGCGTCCAATGGTGACATGACGAGTTCGGCCGTATCGAAGAGAGATGAGATTGAAAGGGTTGCCATGTCGGCACGTTAATCCTGTTTCTGGGAAAGGCGATTGAATTGGGAAGAAAGGAAGACAACATTGCTAAAGCTCAAGCCATAATGAAGAATACCAAATTCATCAGGAATATTGGGACTGCAGCGCACATTGATCACGGAAAATGCATGACCGGTGACGCGATGGTGTTCACCAACGGTTCGTGGATTGAGGCAAGTGCTCTCTATTCGAAGCACGCATCCGGGCAGCCTGTTTTTTCAGACAGTGACCAGACCGTATATGCCTCTGCAGGCAATGAATATACAATTTCACTCAACACTGCAGAAATGAAGCTGGAAAAGAAGAGAATCACACACGTCTGGAAAATAAGAAATGATGATCCCCTGATCAGGGTGAGACCACATTCAGGAAGAGCGGTGACCGTCACACCCGAGCATAAGTTCGTTGTTTACAGAGAAGGCGCAGTTAAGGAGATTAAATCTTCAGAACTCATATCCGGCGACAGTTTGATCATCCCTGCCAGTGTGGATATTGAGTCGTCTGCCATAACGGACGGGGAGTTTTTCAACCTCACTGGAAAAAGCACTGAAACAGCTGAGCTGAAGAGAATCGCTGCAGTACTTGTCTCCGGATCCTCGGAAAACGACGGAAACCGGCTCCGGGACATTCTGTTTGGTAAAGACAAAAATCCCGGAATATTTGCCAGGCTTGAAACCAGGATCCTTTACGAACTCACATCATCGATACTGGAACGGCTGAACATTGAAGAGGAAGGCGCATATCAAAGAAGGATATTGAGAGGAATAGCCCTGTCGATGCTTCGGTACGGCCATCGTTTCAGTCTTGAACCGTCTGATCCTGACTTCATGTCCGAACTTGGCAGGCTCAAGAGTATAGTCGGTGGAAATTATCAGGAAGCGGATAACCGGCAGGGTGGTGCCGGCGCGCTCATGATGACTGCCGGCGACGGAGCGTTTTCTTCCACAGTTTCCCAGCTCCCTTCAACCCTTTCCACTGTTGAAGTGGAGGGCATAGAGAGTGCGTATGAGGATTTTGTCTACGACTTCTCCGTTGACGAAACACATAACCTGCTCGTTGAAGGGCTGATCATACACAACACCACACTCAGTGACAATCTGATTGCCGGCGCAGGCATGATGAGCGAGGATCTGGCAGGAAAACAGCTGCTGCTTGATTACGATGAGCAGGAACAGGCAAGAGGCATTACAATCAATGCGGCCAATGCATCAATGGTTCAGGACATCGACGGCAACGACTACCTGATCAATCTGATCGATACGCCGGGACACGTTGACTTCGGAGGCGACGTTACCAGGGCGATGAGGGCGATTGACGGCGTCATAATACTTGTAGATGCTGTCGAGCAGGTGATGCCGCAGACCGAAACTGTCATAAGGCAGGCACTGAAGGAGAGAGTTCGCCCGATTCTGTTCATAAACAAGGTTGACAGGCTCATCAACGAACTCAAAGTTACGCCGGAAGACATGCAGAAGAGATTTGTGAGCATTATCAACGACGTTAACAAGAGAATCCATGCTGCCGCTCCAGAAGAGCTCAAGAAACTTTGGGGCGTGCGTGTTGAAGACGGGACCGTGCTGTTTGGAAGCGCGTATAACAACTGGGCAATTTCGGCCGCCTACATGAAGAAGACAGGCATAACCTTCGGCGATATCTACGACCACCTGCGCAAGGGTGAACAGAAGGCTCTGGCACAGCGCATACCGCTCCACAAGGTTGTTCTCGAATCTGTAATTAAAAATCACCCCTGCCCGGATGATGCCCAGCCAATGAGAATTCCGGCGATCTGGAAGGGAGACCTGGAATCTGAAGTTGGTCACGGGATGATGAAAGTCGATCCCGCCGGGCCAACGATCTTCATGGTTACAAAAATAATAATTGATCCTCATGCTGGGGAAGTTGCGGTGGGAAGGCTTTTCTCAGGAACGCTGAAACGGGGACAGGAACTCTATATCTCCGGCATGGTGCAGCCTAACAGAGTCCAGACCGTTGCCCTGTCCGTTGGAGCGGACAGGATAACTGTCGAAGAGATCAGGGCCGGCAATATAGCGGCGGTCACTGGCCTCAAGGATGCCATTGCGGGCTCTACGGTTTCATCGATTCAGGGAATAGAGTCGTTTGAGAAAATGGTCCACTACAGCGAGCCTGTGGTAACAGTGGCCATAGAGGCCAAACAGATGAAGGACCTTCCGAAACTTATTGATGTCCTGAGAAATATAGGTAAAGCCGATCCGTCGATAACAGTTGAGATTAACCAGGAGACCGGAGAGCACCTCCTGTCCGGAATGGGCGAACTGCATCTCGAAGTCACTCAGTACAGAATTGTGAATGACTACAAGTGCGAAATAAATGCATCCAAACCGATAGTTGTTTACCGTGAAAGCATCGAGGGAAAGGGCGGCCCGTTTGAGGGAAAGTCACCAAACAGGCACAACAGATTCTATGTTGAAGTGGAGCCGCTCGAAGAAAGTGTCATAAAGGCCATTACGAGCGGTGAAGTGAAAACAGAGGGGAGAATAAAGGATTCGAAGGCGCTCGCAAAGAAACTCCAGGAGTTCGGAATGGAGAGAGATGAAGCGAGAGGCGTCCAGATGTTCTACGGCACCAACGTCTTCATAGATTACACCAAAGGGATACAATACCTCTTTGAAACAATGGAACTGTGCAAGCAGTCCTACGAGGAGGCAATGCGCCTCGGCCCGCTTGCTCAGGAAAGAGTGATGAATGTCAAGGTGAAGATCGTGGATGCAAAACTTCACGAGGACAGCATTCACAGAGGGCCTGCCCAGGTTATTCCGGCAACGCGTTCGGCAATATATGGTGCCATGGCTGTGGCAGGCAGAGTGCTCTACGAACCTGTCCAGAAAATTTACATCAATGTGCCACCCGATGTGATGGGTGACGCAATCAGAGAAATTCAGCAGAGGCGCGGTGTCATCATAGACATGAGGCAGGATGGAGAAAACACAGTTATTGAGTCGAAGGCGCCTGTGTCGGAGATGTTCGGTTTCGCAAGTGCAATAAGGAGTGCAACGCAGGGAAGAGCGCTGTGGTCCACCGAAAATGCAGGTTATGAAAGGATGCCGAAGGAGATACAGGACAAGGTTGTTCCGGAAATAAGGAAGAGAAAGGGCCTCAGCCCCCAGCCTTATGATGCAAACTACTACTCAGACTGAATTTCATCACATTGACAGATAGATGAAATAGGCTGCAAAGAACAGCATTATCGCTGCCGATACCATAGAAACGGCTCTTGCGGCACCGGTGTGTTTTCCAGTGCCCCAGTGGAGCAGTGCCGGAAACATCACTATCCAGACGGCGACGGCTGCGAACAGGCCCGCAAGAAGCACTATTCCGCCAAGATATGCAAATGCGAGTCCGGCTGTAAGCCACCACAAAATCTGGAATGGATTCGAAACACCGAGAAGCACGGCCCTGAAGTATGCAGTGAGTCTCATCTCTTCTGCCGGCCCGGACTTCCTGCTACGGAGCGTGAGATACACGAGCACCAGCAGGACAGCAGCGCCGACAAGGTATATCGCCCTGATTATGGAGTGAAGGTCAATCAGGGATCGCGCAAGGAAAACCGTGACCGCCAGGATTATGTCAGCGGTCATCGCCCCTGTACCTGTAATTATGCCCGCCCTTGTGCCACGCATTGCAGACTGCGATGCTATTAACGCATTCATCGGGCCCGGAGGAACTGTCAGGGAAAAACCGAGGGCGAAACCGAATATGAGAGCGACAAACGGCTGCAAGATACGACTTCCGGTGACGATATAGCTCATCACCATTAAATGTAACAGTGGCCCATTCCAGTCTCGAACACAAAATCATACAATCGGTCAAATCCGCTGCACAACTTTCGAAGATTCAATGCGCATGTTGGCCTTTCCGCATTATGAAAATATTATATACAAGACTGCAATTGATAAATGATATCGCGCATAATTCGCGTGAAAAGAGAGTGTAAACTAATGGCCAACAAACCACATCTTAACATAGTCTTCATCGGTCATGTCGATCATGGCAAGTCGACACTTGTAGGGAGGATGCTGTTCAACACAAAGAACGTTGATACATACCTGATTGAAAAATACAAGAAAGAGGCCGAAGAGAAGGGGAAAGCGACGTTCGAATTTGCATGGGTCATGGACAACCTGAAAGAGGAGAGAGAAAGGGGAGTCACAATTGATGTTTCACACAGGCGCTTCGATACGCCGAAGTATTACTTCACAATCATTGATGCACCCGGACACAGGGACTTCGTAAAGAACATGATTACCGGTACAAGCCAGGCAGACGCTGCAGTTCTGGTAGTGGATGCTGGAAAGGGTCCGGAAGCGCAGACAAAGGAACATGTTTTTCTTGCAAGGACACTGGGCGTAACACAGCTTATAGTCGCAGTCAACAAGATGGATTCCACACAGCCTCCCTATTCTCAGGAAGCCTATGAGAAGACAAAGAAGGCTGTTACCGAACTCCTGAAATCCGTCAGATACAAGGTGGAGGACATTCCGTTCATACCTGTCAGCGCATATGGCGGCGACAACACGACTGAAGCGTCCCCGAACCTTTCCTGGTGGAAGGGCGATACGCTTCTCGGCAATCTGGACAAGCTCAAGGAACCGCCAAAGGTCACAGACAAGCCGCTGAGACTTCCTGTCCAGGATGTCTATACAATCACAGGCATTGGCACAGTCCCCGTAGGGAGAGTGGAAACCGGCGTGCTGAAGAAGGATATGAAAATCGTCTTCATGCCGTCGGACAAGACGGGCGAAGTCAAGTCGATTGAAATGCATCACGAAACGATGGACGCAGCCTACCCTGGAGACAACGTTGGTTTCAATGTCAGGGGCCTCTCGAAATCGGACATCAAGAGAGGCGATGTTGCCGGCCCGGTAGATTCTGTTCCGACAGTTGCGAAGTCGTTTGTTGCGCAGATTGCGGTTCTCAATCACCCGAGCGTCATAACAGTCGGGTACACTCCGGTGTTCCACTGCCACACTTCACAGATTGCCTGCACATTCACCGAACTTCAGAAAAAGATTGACCCGGGGACCGGGGGAGTCAAAGAAGACAAGCCGCAGTTCCTGAAGACAGGGGACGTTGCGTTTGTCAAGATTGAGCCAACAAAGCCGATGGTCATCGAGAAGGCTTCTGACTTTCCGCAGCTCGGAAGGTTTGCAATCAGAGACATGGGGCAGACTGTTGCGGCCGGCGTCTGTGTAGAAGTAGAGAAGAGGACGTTGTGAGCTGATCGCTGAATGGCACAGAGGGCGAGAATTTCATTGAGCGGTACGGATCCGGGAAAGATTGACTCCGTTTGCAGCCAGATAAAGCAGATTGCGAGCAAGACAGGCGTAAGGATGAGCGGTCCCGTTCCGCTCCCTACAAAACACATGGTTGTGCCGGTCCGGAAGAGCCCTGACGGGGAAGGAAGCGCCACCTGGGACAGATGGGAGATGCGCATCCACAAAAGGATGATTGACATGGATGCGGACGATGACAGGGCGCTGAGACAGCTTATGAGGATACAGGTGCCAGACGGAGTCAACATCGAAATTGTTCTGAGGAGTTGAACGCCTGTTCAGGCAGCTATGACAAGTTTGAATAACATTAACCGCGTTATATCTCTCCTTCAAACCAGCGGTGACGGTTATTGAAATCATATGTTAAAGTTTCAGCACCCACGACAATAGCTAATTTCGGTCCAGGCTTTGACACATTCGGCCTCGCGCTTAACGAGCCGAGGGACATTGTTGAGCTTACAATGGATGTTTACGAAACCGAAATTGAGACAATACCCGATTATTCCATTCCTACAAAGAAAAATGCTGCTTTTGCAGCCGCGAATTCTATTGCCTGGAAGAACAGGGTCAATGCACCGTTTCACATGAAAATCACGAAAGGCGCAAGGCCCGGAAGCGGCATCGGCAGCAGCGCTGCTTCTTCGGTAGGCGCAGCACTTGCGATGGCCATCGCAATGGACTACGATGCAAAGGATGAGGACATAATACAGGCATCGTCGCTGGGAGAGAAGATGGCATCAGGCACACCGCACATCGATAATGTCACCGCCTCACTGCTGGGTGGATTTACCATTGTTTCTTCACGCAGCCCGATCGAAGTCATAAGCGTGCCTCCTGACAAGCTGCCGAAATTTAACATTGTTGTGACATTGCCGGATGTTGTTCTCGAGACGCGCAAATCCAGGGGTGTCCTGCCAAAGAGTGTTCCGCTGACAAGCGCAGTGGAGAATATCTCACTGTGCTCCACAATAGTCCATGCGATGATGAGCAGGGACATTGAAAGGGTTGGCAGATTCTTAAGCGATGAGATTGTTCTGCCCTACAGGAAAGTGCTCATGCCCTGGTTTGATAAGGTGAAGAGGGCCGCCATGGACGCGGGTGCGCTCGGCTTTTCGATAAGCGGTGCCGGTCCGGCTGTCTTCGCAATATGCACAAGGAAGGAGAAGGAGGTAGCCGCAGCAATTGAAGGCGCTTTCAAATCCGCGGGCTTCAAATCACAGTCATTCATAACAAACCCCGGAAAGGGGGCAGAGGTGCTGGCAGTAAGATAACCTGTCCGGTCCGGCTGGAAAAGTGTTTTATCGTATTCCATCATCCACAACTCGGGCGAGGATGGCCCAGCCCGGTAAGGCGATGGATTGCTAAGGGACGCAAATATCCATTGTCCGTAAGGACTCGGGGGTTCAAATCCCCCTCCTCGCGCTCCGCCTTTCAGGCCCGATTTCCGGCACGCCGCCGCCTGAGGGAACAGGACAGAAGAGGCAAACAGCTTTTAGGAAAGTGCCGTTAGCTGCAGGTGTGAAAGCGTACGTCGAATCCCATGGCTGCACTATGAATTATGGTGAAGGAAGGGCGGCGGAGTCGAGAATGCGCGCCGGAGGCATTGAAATCTGCCTGGACCCTGCAGATGCAGACATACTGCTTCTCAACACCTGTGCAGTAATAGAGTTCACAGAAAATATGATGATGAGAAGGCTGAGGGAACTCGATTCGCTGGGAAAGAGGATTGTTGTGACCGGCTGTATGGCGCCGACCAGGAAGAGCAACATACTTTCGGCTGCCCCTGGTGCATTCATATGCGAACCGGGAGACCACGAAATGCTTGACGCTCTCCTCGGCCTGAATCTCGACACAGATATGGACTGCTGGAACAGCCCGGGCAGAAATGATGTGATCATACCGATCGCACAGGGCTGCCTCTCAAGATGCACGTACTGTTTCAGCAGGATCGCCAGACCGAAGCTGAGAAGCGTGGAACCGGAGAAGATAATCAGGGAAGTGAAGAACAGCCTGGTTCAGGGAAAGGTCAGGGAGATTCTGCTGTCTGGAATGGATTCAATTACATACGGCAGGGATCGCGGCACCACACTTCCACGTCTTATCAGGAGCATATGCGCAATAGAAGGTGATTTCATGGTGAGGGTTGGTATGATGAACCCTTCACTGATGATGCCGCTGCTTGACGACCTGCTGGACGCATACGGCAGCACGAAAGTCTACAAATTCTTCCACATACCGTTCCAGAGCGGTTCGGACCGCATACTCAGGCTGATGAAGAGGGGAAACACAGCAGATCAATTTGTCGAAATCGTGAAGACGGTAAGGCGGCGCTATCCGGACATGACGCTCTCAACTGATCTGATTACAGGCTTTCCTTCAGAAACGGAAGAGGACTTCAGCAGGAGTCTGGATATCATCAGAGAAACTGAACCGGATATTGTTAACGTTACACGATTCTCAGCCAGGGAGGGCACGGAGGCTGTGAAAATGAACGGAAAAGTGCCGGGATGGAAGGCGAAAGTATGGTCTCGCAGGGCAACGACGCTCAGATTCGAGATTTCGGCTGCCAGAAATGAAGAGCTCGTCGGCAGAGAGATGAGTATTACCATAACGGAGAAAGGGAAGAACGGCAGCATGATAGGCCGTACCGGCA
>DAHXLZ010000162.1 GCA_027365715.1 Methanomassiliicoccales archaeon
CAGTCTCTCACAGAGAAAGGAATAGTGCTGTTCAACCAGCGGCTTCGTGGGAGCCATAAACAGCACCTTTGATGCAGGGGATTGAAGAACACTGTCTATTACGAGCAGAGCGATGACGGTCTTTCCGAGTCCTGTCGGCAGAACCACCAGCGTGGAAACAGCAGATGCGGCTTCGGCTATCCGTTTCTGGTATAGCCGTTCTTTTATCGAGTCCTGTCTGATGTATGTCAAAGTGACCATCCGATCAGGTACACTTACATATTACCTTTTGAGGAAGGTGTTTCAGTTGTTTGGCCGGCACCCGCTTTCACGGGACGCAGCATCACTAATATATGCCGATTGATTCTCTGCAGGATACGATGGACACCGGAGTCGGTGAGGAAGCATATCTTCTCGCGCTACAGAATGCGGTAAGTCATGGTGGAAAGGCGAGTGCGAATGCCGTGCTTGGCAGGATCATGGCAAAGTTCAAAGGCATTGCTGTACAGGAAGCAATGACGGCCATTAATGAAGCTGTCGGGAGAGCAAACAGGATGACACTGAAAGAACAGGTGGAGACTCTCGAATCGACAGCTCCGGAACTGCTTGTGAGGGAAAAAAGGGAAAAGGTTGCCAGGCTCAGAGAGCTGGAAGGGGTCACAGCGGGTATGAGGGTGCGCCTTGCACCATATCCGTCCGGCGCACTGCACATTGGAAACAGCAGAATGATAATACTCAATGATGAATATGCGAAAAAATATTCAGGTGAACTTCTTCTTGTTTACGATGACACCATCGGGTCGGAGGAAAAGCTGCCCAAACTCGACTCCTATGAGCTCATAAGAGACGGACTGAAGTGGCTCGGCGTCAAATGGAGCGGGGAATACTACAAGTCGGACAGGCTTGAGCTGTTCTACAGCTGGGCATCAAAGCTCATTGAAAAAGGCATAGCATATGCGTGCATGTGTAATGCCGAAGTGCTGAAGAAAAACAGGGAGGATGGAATAGAGTGCGTTCACAGGAGTCACAGCGTCGCGGAGAACGCCGAAATCTGGAAAGGGATGCTTGCAGGTAATTTTGCCGAGGGGGAGGCTGTGCTCAGGGTAAAGACTGACATGAATCACAGGAATCCGGCATTCAGGGACAGGGTTCTGTGCAGAATTTCGAACAGGGAGCATCCGAGAGTCGGCAGAACATACCGGGTCTGGCCGATGCTGGAATTCTCATGGGCGGTGGATGATATCGAACTGGGAATGACCCACATCATACGTGGAAAGGACCTCTACACGGAAGACTTCATGGAGGATTTCATATGGAAAAAGCTTGGCATCACGGGACCGCGCTTCGAACATTTTGGTCTCCTTAGAATTTCAGGTGTCAAGATCAAGAAGAGCAAATCGATGAATGAAATCGCGAGCGGCGAATACTTCGGATGGGAAGACCCCAGGACGTGGAGTCTTCAGTCGCTGAGGGCTAGAGGGTTCAGACCGGAGGCAATCAGGAACTTTATTGTCAATCTTGGTATGAGCCTCAATGATATCGAGATTGCAGTTGACTCCATATACTCTGAAAACAGGAAACTTCTCGAGCCGGCAGCAGACAGATATTTCTTCGTCGACAACCCGGTGAAAGTTGAGATTGAGGGCGCTCCGGAACTGGGCCATGTCGAAGCTGCACTGCATCCTGATTTTCCTGAAAGGGGAAAGAGGAAGATTTTAGCATCCAGTTACGTGTACATCTCATCAAAGGACGCGGCTGCATTCAACCGGACGGAAATCAGGCTGAAGGATTACTGCAACGTTATAATCGACGGCGGCAGGGCCAGATGCACAGGCAGGGAGAACAGAGATCTGCAGAAAGTGCAGTGGGTTCCTGCAGAGGACTCGATTCCGTGTGAAATAATCATGGCAGACGGTGCAAGGGTCAGCGGACTGGCAGAAGGCGCAATCAGGAATATCGAAATTGACAGCCCCGTCCAGTTCGAACGCTTCGGTTTCGTGAATCCGAGGGAAAAGGGAGACAGGTTTCTCTTCTATTACACCCACGACTGAACGGTTATTGCTTTCTCCACTTTACGCCGTGTTCGGTGTCCTCGAGTATAATCCCCCTGGCGGAAAGTTCCGATCTTATCGCGTCAGCCTCAGCAAAGCGTTTCTGCCTGCGCGCCTCCTCCCTCCTGGAAATAAGCTCTTCGACTTCCCTGTCAATAGACTGCTTCTGAAACGCCTCCTCCCTGATTACGTGCAGCACTTCGTTGACTTCCCTGATTGAAGAGACAACCGCTTCAGCCGCGCCGGTTGAGAGTTTGCCTTCGTCGGCAAGTTTTCTCACTTCCCTGAGATTACTGAAGAGCGATGCAACTGCATCCCGTGTATTGAAGTCATCATCCATGGCACTGATGAAGCCGCTTCTAATGGAAGAGGAAATCTCTTCCCCCTGCCCGCGTGGCGCGTTCACTGAGAGAAGCAATGGCAGGTAACCTTCCAGCCTCCTCCTTGCCTGATCGCTCTCGATGAGCAGTTCGGGACTGAATTCTATCTGTCTTCTGTAGAGGCTGTTTGCGAAGAACAGGCGCAGTGTCTCCGGAGGATAAAGAGCAAGCGCTTCCCTGACAGACATGAAGTTGTGCAGTGACTTGGACATCTTCTCTCCTGTCACATTGAGCATGCCGCCATGCATCCAGTACTTTGAAAACGTCACACCGGTAAATGCCTCGCTTTGCTGTATCTCGTTTTCATGGTGCGGAAAGATGAGATCTTCGCCGCCGCCGTGTATGTCCAGTGTCCTGCCGAGATATTTCATCGACATCGCCGAACACTCGATGTGCCAGCCTGGCCTTCCATGCCCCCACGGGCTTTCCCAGCTTACCTCCCCGGGTTTCGCCGCCTTCCAGAGAGCAAAGTCTGCCGGATTCCGTTTTCTCTCGTTGATATCCACCCTTGCACCTGACAGTATCTGTTCCTGCGCCTGGCCGGAAAGCTTCCCGTAATTCTTTGTCCTCGTTATGTCGAAATACACGCTGCCTTCCAGTTCATAGGCAAAGCCCCTGTCGACAAGGTATGAAATCATTTTCAGAATCTCTGGTATGTGCTCGCTGGCCTTCGGATACACTTTTGCTTCCTTTATCAGCAGGGATGCGCAGTTGCCTTTGAATGCGTCAGCGAACTCTGAGGAGAGCTTGAGAGCGGGGACGTTGAGCTCCTTCGCCCTGTTGATTATCTTATCATCCACATCTGTTATGTTTACGACAAGTGACACATGGTATCCCCTGTATTCAAGATAACGGACAATGAAATCGAATGAAACGAAAGAGCGGGCATGCCCGATGTGCATCTGGTCATAAACAGTAGGGCCGCAGACATACAGGTGAACCTCGTCCCTGTTGAGCGGCCGGAATTCCACTTTACCTCTCGACATTGTATCATATATCTGCAACCGGACACCACACTACGGTCTGGAAGTCAATCACCCGCGTCTGGGGGGCGCGGACTTCTTCGCGACATTTAAGCGTAATATCCCGTCTATATCTAATTATCACCGTTGAAATTCAAATCGCATCCTTAAAAAGACGATTTGATGTGATTCTTCAGATTGCATGCTCCGACGTAAACACATTGCCGGTAACA
This sequence comes from Methanomassiliicoccales archaeon, assembly GCA_027365715.1. The sequence goes on from DAHXLZ010000162.1 coordinate 3,606, forward strand.
GGGAGGGAGTCGCTGGGGCAGTAGCAACCATATTCGTACTGCTGATAGTGCTGTCGTTTATCAACATCTTCATTGGCTCCTACGTTCCGTCATACATGAGCACGCAGGAATACAGCCACATGCAGGAAGCATATCAGGAGTTCTCAAACTACCAGCTGCAGGCATATACTCTTCAGTCAGGTGCCTGGAAGTATCCGATGCCTTCAACAATTCAGCTGGGTTCCAGCGGCTATGCGCCTTTTGCATCTCCAACACCAGGTACGCTGGCATTCCAGCCTGGAGGCTTCAACGCGTCCATCTCATACAGTGTCGGTGTACCCCAATACATTCCAAATTGCGGTTTTGATATGTATAACAACACAAGCGGAACTGCCACAGGAACACCTGGGTCAATACAATTGACCATCACATTTCTACCCAACACGGCAGGAAATAACACCGTTTATACATCCGGCAAAACATACAGAAGCGGACCCATTTGGTACGTTCCGAACAACAGTGTTCTTTGCTACTACATAAACGGTTCGTACATCAACAAAGACACTGGATTTCGTTTTTACCTGGGAATTAACAGTACAAATCCAAAACAATACCTGAATAACTTCACT
>DAHXLZ010000164.1 GCA_027365715.1 Methanomassiliicoccales archaeon
AGAACTATGCGCTCTACCCGCACATGACAGTTAGACAGAATCTGGCGTTTCCGCTTGAATCAAGAGGGGTAAGCAAACGGGAGATTCAGTACAGGGTGGTCGAAGTGGCCGAACTTCTTCAGATAAGCTCATTCTTGGATAAGAAACCGGGGCAGCTGAGTGGCGGTCAGGCTCAGCGTGTTTCCCTTGGAAGAGCAATGGTGAGAAAACCTGCGGTGTTTCTGATGGATGAGCCGTTGAGCAATCTTGACGCAAAGCTTCGTGTTCATATGAGAAATGAACTGAAGAAATTGCAGAGCGAGCTGGAGGCAACTGTGATATATGTCACGCATGACCACTCAGAGGCAATGACACTCGCTGACAACATGGCTCTGATAAACTTGGGAACGATATTCCAGACTGGTCACCCAGTGGAGATATACAACAATCCAAAGAATGTGACCTCGGCCGCCTTCCTGGGCACGCCACCTATGAACTTTCTCAATGGCAAGGTGCATGCCGCAGATCGTTCGAGCGGGAGTATGACGCTGGACGTTGAAGGAGCAATGATTTCCTTCGCCTTGCCCGATGGCCGTCACATTACGGCCGGAGATGAAATTCTTGTCGGCGTCAGGCCCGAAAACATATTCGTAGCTGTAGAAGGGAAGTTCAGCGGGGTTGTTGCAGCGGAGGAGATACTGGGCAGGGAAAACATAATTCATGTCAGGCTGAACCGCACTGAACAACAGCTAATCAGCAGGGAAGCATTTGGCGCAGGAAACACCATTCGATTTGATTTTGACACCAGGAATGCAAAGATATTTGACAAGAAAACCGGAGACATGATAGCCTAACCTGTGACTCGCATATCGGCGCCATAATTCAGACCAAGGATTTGTTGTTTTGAAATGTACACATCCTTTGAGAAGTCCGGGCTCCGAATAGATTGCAATTCAAAACAACACCTGCCCGATTTAGGAGCTTACTTCTCCTTTTCCAGATGCAAAACGGTTACAGAGTTGATTTCCAGATCGAGTCTCAGTCGAATCTCACTCCTAAAAGAGGTCACTCGCAGTCGTTTCGAATCGACCAGGTTTGTGCAACGATGTCTGCCGGAGGCATTTTTCACCCTCAACTCCACATTTCGCTTCACACGTTTCCCATGATTGAAAACAAAAAGCAATTGTCCATCGCCGGTCTTCATGTTTCTCACTTCAACATCCTTCGAGTTCGGTCGTATTTCTGTTTCTGCATTCACACCCGCATCGCCGACTATTTGCTCGAAAAGACGTCTTACGGTATTGTCTCTGGTTTCCTCGTAGCGTTTTGACAGAAGTGTGCCAAAAAGCAGAGCCTTTCCGCGACCAAACGAGTTTGCCACAAATGCGGCACCTCCGTCCTGAAACCTTCCGATCACCTTGCCGGTTGTTGTGATGAAATTTTCTTCGTACTCGGAGCCACCGATAATCCTCCTTTTTCCCCCATCACAAGTCATGCTAAATTTCGGTTCGGCGGCGGATCGCCATGAAGATTCGATGCACCCAAAGACATCATCCAGTCCCATTCCCGGAATCTTGGACAGATTGTTCCCTTCCGCGTCACTCCACCCAGGCCTGAATTCGGCTACCAGCGTTCCTCCGCTGGAAACGAATCGTTTCAACACATCTGCGAGCTTCATATCCACAGCAACACAGAACGGCATGAATATTATTTTGTAATTCGGCGGTATCACAGATCCTATCGAGCCCGTTTCAATGAAATCGCATCTGATGTTCTTCTCGAACAGTATTCTGTATGTGCCTCTCAGAGAGGAGGTTATCAGGTTGCCGTTTTTTTCTCTCAACGCCATCAGCAATGCATAAGACTCCGGACTGTACATTATGGCAACTTCCGACGCAGGCGTCTTGGCGTGCAAGAAAATATCCCTATGCTTGGTGATTGTTTTTGCTACAATTCCGGCTTCTGATGATCTCTCCGTAAGGTCACCATCGGGATGTACGAGACCGAATCCAGAAATTTCTTCACCACAACTCATCGGATAGTAGGCGTAATAAAAGAGACCTTTCGCCCCCCTGGAAACGCATGTCCATGCCCAATTTGCAAGGTCACCCGGAAGGATCTTATCACCAAATCTTGCGCCTACAACGCCAGGTCCGCATTGTAGTTCGCCAATCCAGAAAACCTTGCCGTTGGACTCACACGAGCATCTCGACGCGTCTATTGAGAACCCCTTCGAAGCGGGGTCGAGAGGATTGGAGCTGCCCACGTGCTTCGGATAAAACGATGTTCCCCACACATCTACCGTTTGCGCCATCAGCCAATCACTCGTGTTTCCCCCCCTACCGAGTGGAACCCTGAGCACCGAAGTCCTGTCAGAATGACTGCTTATTATGTGAGATGGATCCCCTCTTCGTATTGCATCATATCTCCACTTGAGGTCTTCCTTCAATTTTTCCATGTTGAAATACTGGAAATCCATTATGTCAACAAACGTGGAAAGCGTCACATACTTCGGTATCCTCACTTCGTCCCATGAACCATATGTCCTGTACCACACTTTGTTTAACTGTTGTATGCTTTCATATTTTTTCCTGAGCCAGCCTACAAATCTCGCTCTGGAATGATCGTTATAATCAAACCAGGGTTCAACACCAATGAAATCAAACCAGGACCAGTTCACGATGTGAGGCTCGCTCCAGACGTCCCACGCGTAAAATGATTTCTTCTGTGCTGCTGCCTCAGATAGGGCGGTCATGAATTCTCCAGCTCTGTTTCTCACTGCCGGATGATCAAGAGAATAGCCGGGAGAAGCTTGAGACTCGACCTCCTGCCCTGAATGTGCCCTGTACAGTGCGTCCGGGTACTTCGCGTGAATCCAGTTCGGCGCCGAATCGAGATATACCTGTATTACCACCTTAATTCCAAATTCATCTGCTAAGTCAAGGAAGTCAATAGCCTGCGAGAAGTCATACTTCCCTTCCGAAGCTTCGCATGTCGCCCAATCCACCCAGTATTTCACACAATTGAAACCTAGAGAGATTATATTCTGGATGTCCTTTCTTGTGCGCTCCACCTCTATTTCGCTTCTCGGCATCATCGGGGCCCTTGCTCTATTTTCACCGTACCAGACAGCAACTGGAAAGAAGTCATTCATCGTCTTCACCCATTCTTGCATACAACAAACGCATCCCTCATATTTGCATGTTCATCGACTTTACCGGAAATGCGCTGAGTTCAATGACGGACTCAAGTACTTCACATGCTATCTATTAGGCAGTTATGTCAATTATCTGCCACATGTTGCATACTTGTCGGCAGTCACAAGATGCTGGTATCAAAATCAAGTTATCCCCGGAGCATGCTTGGTTATTGATAAGGGCGTAGGCGCCAATTGTAGTCCGTAGCCACAGATAATACCAAATATTGAGCCAAGCGGTACCCGTACAGTCTGAAAAGTGCCAGTAGTCGGATTGAGGTAAACCTGTGAACAGCCCGCTTGATGTGCAGTTGAAAGGAGAGACGATTGTTTCATTTTCATTGGCGCACAGAAACGACTGGTCGAAGCAGACGAATAAACTGCATGGTCGCTTCGAGAGTTTGCACTGGCATCCTATCAGAAATGAGGCTAATCACGAGGTTATGCTTGTCAGATGGTGGAGCAGGGGCTCATCGATTTACACGTTTTTCAACAGGCTCGCAAGGCTTGGCAAGATTATCGAACTCACCGCCTGCGAGGAGATATCCAGGAACACATATATGGTTTCATTTAAGGGCCCTTTTTCCAATACTGTCAGAGAGAATCTCCTCAAATTCCAACTCTCCAGCTACTCTTCCTGTATTGAAGGCGGGGTCCAGAAATGGACAGTGGTGACTCCCTCATACAGCGTGGGTGAGTTTCTGTCAAACATACAGACCCTTGGAAAGGTGGGAGAGAGTCCGACGATTTCTCCTGCATTCACGAGCGATATTAGCAGGATTGCCTGGGAAAATCAGGTCATCTCCAAGCTTTTGATGATCCTGCTGACGGAAAAGGAAGTGAAGTGCTTATCCACGGCAAAGGAACTGGGCTATCTTCAGTCTGTGCATACAGTCACAATGGGGGATATTGCAAGCATACTCTCCAAGAACAAGTCCACCATAAACAGGGAGCTGAGGTCCGGTCTCTATAAGATCGTTGATTTTCTAATCTCATCCCGTGGCATTCAGTAAGGGGAATGGTGATTCAATAGAACTTGGGAAAATGCGGATTGAGCTCCTCCCATATCATCCTTCGTATGCATTCCCAGAAGAATATCTCAAGCTCACATGGTATTCCGTCAGTGCCGGGATCTAGCCACAACGGCGGTCCGTTGTGCAGCCCGCTCGCCGCGGCAGTCATCAGCGTACGTTCAAGTATTTCCCTGTTCGGCAGAATGTAAAGATCGTTGGAAATTGCCGATATTGCCCCCGACAGTCCATAGGCACCCAGATTCGAGATAGAGGCAAAAATTAACAGGTCCGTGCACACGTTGGAGGCAATGATCTCTCCGTTCGGGTGATTTCTTATAACATCTTCCCTGATCAGTCCGCATCCGGCTTCGTTTCCTCCATCGGCTATGCCTATCGTCGTTATGCCCGCATCCCTTGCGGCTGGTATCAGGTCGTCAAGTGCTTCGACTTTGTGCGATAAGTCCGTCCCATTCATTGACATATATTTTCCGGCCATATTCCTTGAAGGCCTTTCTATTGCTATTATTGCGGAAGGGTGCAGATCGTCAAGGATCTTTCTCACGTCCAGATTTCTGTTTTCCTCAAACCCTCTTATGACAGCCTGGTGGGGACTCACCGAGTCCGTCATGCTCCCTACGGTGCTGAACCCTGCGCTCGCAAAAACAGTCTTCACTTTGTCGGACTGCATCCTGTCGCTCATCACGACTGTCCTGGTGCCAAGGAGTTCCGCAAGTTCACGTGAAAGCATGGCAGCCCCAACTGGCCCGTCCTGTTCGCCTATGAATGTTCCGTAGGTTGGGAATCCCACCAGGAGTAAGATTGTCGATCCCATTTCGACGTTCTTGAGTAATGTCTTGGCCGCCTTGAAAGTCAACGGCAAGCCATCCATCCTGGCTCTCGCAGCATTGTACAGGTCGATAATGAAGCGCCTAGTGTGGAAATCTACGGTCATAAGCCTGTCTATGTGTTCCGCTATTTCCATAGCCCTCAAATCGTCCATCCCTGCACTTTCCTCTATTATCGTGGTTCTATAGGCCGCCACGGGCGTCCGCAGGCAACCTCGGCTGGAGCAAAGGACTTATCCGCTTCATGTTGTTTAATACATTCGAAATGCAAACACGAGAGCCCGTCACATAAATACAACATGTTGCATTTTAGTGAACAGGGGCGCAATATCAATGATGAAAACAGCATCGATATAACCCTCGATTTCCGTTGGAACCGGATGATTGTGAGCGTTTGTCAAACGATCTGACGGTCGCTGTCCAGGCACTATCGCGATTGAAAGCTCTTTATCCGTCCTGCTCCATGGTCTGTAGGATGAATACGGTGCCTTCAATACTGGAAAAGCTAGGAGTCAGATCGGTCATCAACGCGTGGGGGACGGTCACGAAACTCGGAGGTAGCGTTCTGGACGAAGACATAATCGACGCCATGAGGGAAGCATCAACTGTATACCTGGACATGGATGAACTCCACGTCAAGGCGGGAAGATATGTCGCCGGTCTGCTGGGTGCGGAAGATGCGTATATCACGTCTGGTGCCGGTGCGGGCATGGTGCTCGCCATTGCCTCCTGTATTTCGAACGGAGATATTGAAACGATTGCTGAATTGCCCTTTCCTGAAACCTCCCGTGTAGAGGTAATAATGCAGGCTGTGCACAGGAATGCATATGACTCGCTTATTCAGATTGCAGGCGGGAGAACCGTCATCGTGGGCTCCGAAGGGTTGACAACAAGAAGTGATATCGAAAAGGCAATATCGGACAAGACCGCAGCTGTTATGTATTTTGATTACGAGCCCCTGGACGGAGCGTTGCCGCTTGATAGTGTGATCGCGATAGCACACGCCAGAAGTGTTCCGGTCATTGTTGATGCGGCGGCCGAGCTGCCGCCTGCCAGCAATCTGGCGAAGCATATTTCACTGGATGCGGACGCTGTACTCTTCAGTGTTGGCAAAGATATGGGTGGGCCCAATGACGTTGGCATCGTGGTTGGGAGGAGACATCTCATAGAAACATGCAGGAATATGGGACCCCACAGCATCGCAAGGTGCAAGGGAAAGGGACGGGCATTTGTCGGCAGACCAATGAAGACCAGCAAGGAGGACATTCTAGCGGCCGTAAGAGCAATAGAGCGATACTCCGTAATTGACCACGATGCGCGCGTGATGGACTGGAATGCCAGAGCTGAAAATATGTGCGAGAAACTCTCAAAGATCCCAAGCATGTCATGCAGGGTGATTACCACAGGCACAGTTAGACCGATGGAACATCCTCGACCAAGGATAGTACCTAGGGTGGAAGTGAACATCATTCGAGGCAAGCTGTCCAATGCGGAATTGTTCGAACACCTGAAAAGCGGGTACAGGCCGATTTATGCCTATATGGCAGACGGTCTGCTATACATCAACCCTCAGTGCCTCAGAAATGAAGAGGATGAATTTATAGTCGAACGAATCAGGCAGACGCTGGAGGATTAGCAGCAGCATATCTTGCGGTGCAGCACGCCCCTGCCTGATCGCATTTTCGGCAGCATTGTTATGCCATGGTGTGCCGGGGTGCTTCACATAGTTGAATAGTTACCGGAGATTTTCCTCTACAAGGTGGCCGAGTCAAATCCCGGCGAAACCTTCAGCTCATTGGCAAACCTTGGATCGCAGGGACTGCAATAATAGTACATCAGCACAGAAAGGTAGTCATCAACACGTTTCGCCCCACGGAACGCGCCGGATGGAACGTCCCCGAAGATGTCATCAAGGCTTTGTGGAGATTTTATCTTGATTATCCACTTCATGAAATCGCGGCTCAAGTTGGCGAGCCGTGCGTAATCGAAAACAAGATCTGGGTCGCATGCATACATCAGGATTGCCACCATTATGCCTGCGCGGCTCGGAACTGTTCCGGCCGTATCTGACGTGTATTGATCTGTCCACTCACCGATGCGGGCGCTTAACACCCTCAGATTTTCATTCGGTCCCAAAACGAATTTTTTCTTTAGGCTGTCGAAATCGTACGGAACGACTACCACATGACCACCAACGCGGGCACCATCAGATGATGAAGATACAAAAGTGATTGCTTCTGATTCTCAAATTCGATTTATCGGTGATAGTCATTCATGCCTACCCATGTTGTGCCGGGTGTCATCTCCGTGCTGTGCAAGAAGGCTGAGATGATCCTGAGAAGACAGAAAGCCGATGCCGGGCCTGTCCACAAGAAGCTCGGGCAGAAGGCGGAAGAAAGGACGCTTATGTCGACGTTGACAGAAGCGCCTGACTCCGGCAAAGGAATTGAGCTTCCGGCGAAGATTGTGGGAATTTCACGCGGCACACCCGGAAGTCGGAAATCACTCTTGCAGCAGGCGTTTCGGCCTGCCACAGAGAGCAGTCAGTACCGGGACGTCCGAGAAGTAATCCGGTCGCGGATGACGGTGGAGGTAAAAGACTCCGGCAAACAGGCGGGGGGACGCCTTATTTGCCCACCGTTTCACCCACGACCGGCGTCATTGTGAAGCCCGCTGCCGGTGAGCCGTGTACCGACTGCGCGCTGTTGAAGTCGAGCGTTATCGATGTTACACCCGTGGTCCCTATTGTGAACTGCCCGGCTATGAAGACGGTGGTCTTCAGTAGCGATATTGTATATCAGTATGTCCTAACAGGATCGTAACGTTCGTACGACGATCGTATGGAATAAGCCCTGAAAACTGCATTTCCACTGTTTCCCAGCCTGCCCGTCGATCCGATTATATTCCTGTTATGAGCTGCACACATGAAACAGAGGCCGGATGGCAGCAGCACAGCTCAACAGGGAGAAACTGTACAGGACGCTCACAACACTCGACATATTCGTAGACAGGGCGCTGTCGCTCAGGTGGAAGAGTCCTGAACTCCCGG
>DAHXLZ010000165.1 GCA_027365715.1 Methanomassiliicoccales archaeon
TTGCTTAAGATATTATTGTTAACCTATGGAGAGTGTTTACCATCGGTTCAAGTTCATCTGAGCAGCCATAAGGCTCTCCCGCAAAATAAGTATGCCGTATCGGCTGCTTTTCAGAACATGTCCCCGAGAGCATCCTCGTCCACCATGAAAGTCGCCTTTCCATGCTTCCGAAGGACCGAGGCAGGGACCTCCTTTGTAACAGGACCATTCAAAGCAGCGTATAATGCATCGGATTTCGTCTTCCCGAAGGCGAGGAGCACCAATCTGTGAGCAGAAAGAATGGTCGCAATGCCCATAGTGATTGCCTTGACCGGCATCGGTGAGCCTGAATCTGAGAAGAGGGGCCTGTTTGCAGCAAGAGTGGAATCTGTCAGACTGGTGACATGGGTTCTACTTTCAAACGAGGTCCCGGGCTCGTTGAAGCCGATGTGCCCGTTGCGTCCGATTCCAAGAAACTGGAGGTCGATCCCGCCCGCCCTGAGTATCGCTCCCTCATATTCCATGCCTTCGAGGTCTGGATTCACGGCCGATCCATCTGGGATGTGGACATTTGCTGTCTGAATATCTATTTTCGAGAAAAAGTTGGCTGTCATGTATGAATGGTATGAATTGCTGTCCTCATTCGCGATTGGGTAATATTCGTCAAGGTTGAAAGTCACGGCATCTCTGAAGCTGATGCCTTCTTTCCTGTAGTTGGCCGCAACGTACGCATAGAAAGGCAGAAACGTTGAGCCCGTCGCCAGCCCTATAACCGATTCTTTCTTGGACCGGAGCTGGCTGAACAGCAACTCAGCAGCGGCATTAATGAGTTCACGCATATCCCTGTAGACTTCAACTGTCAGGCCCCCGACTCTTTTGCTCCTCATCGTTGGGACCGATGATGAGGATAATAGAAAATAATTCGCTTACGCCGCTGTGTTCACCGCATGATGCTCGCGGGCTCTCCAACGAAACCGTGGATTGTTACGCTGCCTAGCGGCAATTTCTTCTTCGCCCCGGTCGCGTCCGAGTTGGATGCTTTGAGCTGAAGTGAGAGGTAGCAGAGGAGCGCAAAAGCGATCGACTCCCTTGAGTCGCGCGGAACCCCGAAATCTTCCGAAATGTACACTTTGCCATCAAAGAGTTCTGCCATTCGCTCCATGAGATAGTTGTTGTAGGCACCTCCACCCGCACAAATCAGCTTTCTGTAGCCTGGGGCAAATCTCCCCATGTTTCTCAAAATACTCCTCACTGTGAATTCAGTAAGTGTGGCCATAATGTCCTCATTCCTTATCCCGAGACTTGAGGCGCGCTTCACAATCCTGTGAAGAAAAGCAGTCCCGTATCTCTCCCTCCCGCAGGACTTGGGCGGCCTTGAATTCACAAAGGGATCTTTGAGCAGAGAAGAAAGGATTCTGCTGTCCTGTTTTCCCGACCTGGCTATAGAACCGTTCCTGTCGAACTCCTTTCCAAACAAGAGGCGTGCGGCCTCGTCGATCAACATGTTTCCGGGCCCAGTGTCAAAGCCCGTGGTCCTGGACCCCAATAGGGTCAGGTTTGCTATGCCTCCCATGTTGAGCACGGCTGAGCCCCTGCCAAACATCAATTCATCTGCCCTGGGAACCAGGGGGGCCCCCATTCCGCCTGCTGCTACATCGGTGGAGCGCATATCCCGGAGCACAGGCACCTCAAGGAACAAGGAAAGAGGTTCAACTGCCCCAATCTGAAGGGTCCCCATTCCTGTTTTCCCAACCTGCTCAGTATGGTAAATCGTGTGCCCTGAAAACACCGCCGCATCAATGCCTGAAGGAAGCCTCCTGGCTATACGGACAAGGTGCTTTCCAATTGACCAGTGCATGTCGCAGAGCTCCTGGAGACTGGTCTTTCCGGAGTTGGCTGTTTCAAGCAGGGAGCGTTTCAATTCAATGGCATAGTCACTGTTTCCCTTCCTTGAAATATCGAAGACGATCTTCCCCTTTTTTTCTGATACGTCCACCAAAGCCCATGAAATGCCGTCGCATGAGGTACCCGACACGCAGGAAAATATTCTCAACAGGTCACCAAAGGTCCAGCGATTTTGCGTATTTTAAAATAACCTGACTGCCGAACCGCAGTTTGTTTGGATGTGTCTACGATCACTTGCGATTCGAACGATCTTTGTTCCTTCCCAGGCCGATGGCGGCTATTGCTGCCGCGATATCGTAGTCGCAATCCTCAAGCCTCCTTGTCGCCTCCGCTCTTCCACATTTTGCCACATTGACAACGATGTCGACTGCCCTGAGCCTGAGTTTCTTATTTGAAGGCTTCATGCCGACCATGTTGTTGCCGATGACTCTACCGGCCCTTATCCCTGCAAATGTGCTTATCATGTTGAGAACAAGCTTCTGGGCAGTTCCAGCCTTCATCCTTGTGCTGCCTGTTATGACCTCAGCTCCTGTCTCGACCACAATTGTTATGTCTGCGACCCTGGTGATTTCAGAACCCTTGTTCGATGTGATGCATATTGTCCTGCTTCCCTTTGTTTGAGCGTATTTCAATCCGGCAATGACGAATGGTGTTCTGCCCGATGCAGTGATACCAATCACGGCATCTCCCGAACTGAGTCTTGCCCGCTTCAGCCTCTCAGGTGCATCGCTCGTGCTGTCTTCGGCCCCTTCAACCGCCCTGAGGTATGCCTTGGTGCCTCCGGCCATAATCGCCTTGAACTGACTTCGCGGGAAACCGAATGTGGGTGGCAGCTCAGCCGCATCAAGAGCAGCGATTCTTCCACTTGTTCCCGCACCCAGAAGAAATATCCTGTTGCCCGAGTTCACGGCTGCAGAAACTGCCTCTGCTGCCCGGCAGACATCAGGCAGCGCCTCCCTGACAGCTGAAGGAACTGTGAAATCCTCCTCGTTGATGGCCCTCATGATTTCTTCCGTGGACATGCTGCTCAAATCCCTTGTCCTTGCATTCGGCATTTCGGTCGAAATGCCCTTTGTTCCCGACGCTGACCCGGCCATCTTTGAACAGATCATTTGAGGTGATACATTTTGATTGTTGTCCAGACATTGAACCGCAAATGGTAATTATCGGACATCTTATCGAAGGATGAAAATGGCTGTAAGGGTGTCTGTTGGAGTGGCCGATCTCAGATCCGAACCACGTTTCCGATCAGAAAGGGTTGAC
>DAHXLZ010000176.1 GCA_027365715.1 Methanomassiliicoccales archaeon
CTCTTCCAGTATGACCTCAATATGAACTCTTTCTCTCTTCCACTGTCCGCTTTTACCGAACGCTCTCGGTCTGAAGAAATTATATGCCTGGCCCCTGTGTGAACTTATGGTCCGGATTCGCATGCCGTCTGAATCCAGTCCCTTGTACTCTGCATTATGCTGGGCCTCCTCAATCGCCTTTTTCACCACTCTTGCCGCCTTTACGGGGAATCTGCCGGGTCCGATGCCGCGCTTGTGCGTTACCTGTTTGTTGAATCTCCTGAAAGGCACCGGCCTCCGGAGTGCTATGACCTCGTCAAGGTACTGGAGTGCAACGTTGACCTTTCGTCCTCTGACAAATCTGCACAGCTCGACCGCATGTTTTGGCGAAATGTCCGAATCCTTTATGAGCGCCCTTGAAGTCGTGTCAGGGTCCGATTCTTGAGTGTAGCCGGTCATCATATCACCTCACTTTAATGGCAGGAATTTCGATCCTCTCGTTGCACCGACACCCGGTCCCGAGTGCCTGGTAAAGCGTCTTGTCGGCGCGAATTCACCGATGGCATGGCCAATCATTTCGGCCTTGATTTCAATCTCCTTGTACTCTTTTCCGCTGTAAACCGCAACCTTCTTGCCCACAAACTCCGGAAGAATGAAAATCTCCCGCTTGTGTGTTTTTACTACTTCGCCGTTGGACTCGCGAAGCCTGTCAACAAGAGTCTGCTGTTCCCTGTTCAATCCTCTTTTGTACGAGCGGCGTGCTCTTGAAGGGAGAAGATTCAAAACCTCTGCCAGCGGCAGCTTCAGCATCTCTTCCATTGTATATCCTCTGTAGGTGAACTCCTTCTTCCTGCGGACAGTTACCTTTGATTTTCTCTTTCCTGACCTGCTCTTCGCAAGTTTGTTCTCTAAAGTGTCTTCAACCATTGCTCATTCCTTCTTCTTCCTCTGCTGAGAAAGTCTACCCACCTTCTGTCCAGGTCTGGCACCTCTGGAAACGGTACTTGGCCTGCCCACATGCTGATGCGAGCCGCCGCCAAACGGGTGGTTAACCGGGTTCATCGCAACACCACTGACACGCAGGTGTGACTTGGCTTTTGACTCAAGCGCGTGGAATTTCTTTCCGGCCTTGGCATAAGGCCTGTCTACTCTGCCTCCTCCGGCTGGAATGCCGATGGAAGCGTAACACCTGTTGTCTATTTTCTTGAATCTTCCGGAAGGGAGTTCAACCATGGTCGTAACACCGTGACTTATTACGGTTGCGGCCGTCCCCGCGGTTCTCACGAGCTTGCCTCTGTCGCCCGGGCGCAGCTCTATGTTGTGGATCAGCGTTCCTTCCGGTATCTCTCCTACGGGCTTTATGTTTCCACGTTCGAGTGGTGCTCCCGGGCCTATTGTAATTGACTGATTGACATAATTCCCTTCTACAGCTATCATATACGCGTCGCTTTTGCCGAAGTTGACCACAAGCATCGGTGTCGTGCGACCGGGAGCATGCACTATGTCCACGATCTTTCCAGTTCCTTCACGTATGTCGGGATTTTTCCCCGGTGTAAGGTGCCTAAAGCTCGGTGATCTGTAGTTTGGCGAGCCTTTGCCTCTCCTTTGCAGTCTCAATCTCTTTCCCATTCAAATGACCTCAGATAACGCCTATTCTCACGCCTATGTCTTCTGCCGAATATCCCTCTTTCAGCTTTATTATCGCATGCTTTCCGTCAGAACGTATTTTCACGTTTATTTTCTCAACTTCTGCCTCAAAACGCTTTTCGAATGCCTTCTTTATATCAACCTTTGTCGCGTTGATTCTTACAATAAATTCGAGTCTGTTTCCATCATTCAGTTTCTGCTTTGCTGTTCCCGACATCGCGTTCATCGATTTTTCAGTAACATATGGATGAATCAGAACGGAATATTCATCAAATCTGCTGTCTTCCCTGCTCTTTGCCATTCAAACCCCCCTCATCATTTCTATCGCTTTCCTGCTGAACAGGACCAGTCTGCCCGCATCTCCACCAGGTGCAAGCTTTTCCGTGTTAAGGGAAGCGGGGGTTGCAATCGACACTCCTGCCAGATTTCTCGCACTTTTTGCAAGCGGAACGTTCATCGATGATACAACAACAAGGGGGCCGACGGGTTCTCTGTACCTCCTGTTCCTCATCTTGCCTCTTCCGGCTCTAATGTGCGTGCCGTCCCTGACACGCGCTATGTCCTCAATGATTCCCAAACTGCCCAGCACCTGTTCGAATTCAGAGGACCTGGATATGGACTCTATCTCGTCGTCGAATACCACCGGCAGGCACACCGACTCAGAAAATCTGTGTCCCCGGCTCACAACGAGCTCCTTATTGCCTGACGCAGCCAGAGCGGACTGCTTCGCAAGCTTTCGCTCCTTTTCATTAATCTTCATGTACCACTGCCTTTCCTGCTTCGGCGGATGTGCCCTGCGCCCCCCGACGTTGTTTGGGGACTGTGCAGCTGTAGATTGCCCCTTTATCCTCTGGACTCTTGCAACTCCTCTGCCCTTTCCCCATGTCTCCACCGAATGCCGCATTCCGGCACGCTTCATTGAGCCGTAGGGTTGTCGCCTGTTTGCTGCAGAGGCAATGAAATCCTTCCTGATTAAGTCCGGCCTGTAAGGTGTAGAGAAATTCGCCGGCAACCGGAACTGCTCCTTTGGTTTACCGTCGGCTCCATAGAGAAATGCATTGCCTTCAGATGGTACCTCAAGGGTTTTTTCCTGTTCCTGAGATGCCATTTATTCACACCCCCTGGCTGGACTCTGTTGATATGTACGTCAATGTGGGGGCTTCCTTTACCTTAACAAGTCGTGGTCTGGTTGAATCGCGCATTCTGATCAGGCGTTTAGACGGTCCTGGCACGCTGCCGTGGAGCAGCAGATATTCTCCAGAAACCCTGCCGTAATTCAAAAACCCGCCCTTTGGTGTAATGTCATCCCCGCTGTTACCTATTTTCAGAACCCTCTTATTGAGCTCGGTCCTCTGGTGGTAACCGGTCTGACCCGACTGTGGAACTGTCGGCCAGATGTAGCCCGGTCTCTTTGGACCAAGTGTTCCTATCATTCTCGTATGCTTGCTGTTTTTATGCGAAAGTAACTTTACACCCCATCTCTTTACAGCACCCTGGAACCCTTTACCTTTTGTTACTGAAATCACGTCGACAACATCGCCATCTTTGAGATAATCATGCACGCCAACTTCTTTTCCGAGAATGGAGAGTGAATATGCGACCCGCTCTTCGAATGTCCCGCCTCCAACCCTGATTTCCATCAGCTCAGGTTTTTTCTTCGGTATACCTGTAACCCTGTAGGGTTGAGTATGAACTATTATGTTCACCTCTTCACCCTCGATTTTAACAAACTTCTCCTGCTCTTCAGCGAAGTTCCTCTGATGCTTTATCGTAAGAACCCTTGACAGCTCCTTTTCGAGTTTCTCAGCCCAGATTTCTCCAGCTGTTTTCAAACCGGTTGAGCTTGCAGCATAAATCCTGACCGCAACAACTTTCAATGGTGGTGTCTCAAGCACTGTTACCGGGACCTGAAGTTCCTGACCTGCAGTAGTGGAAGTCGCTCTGTAATCGACAAGGATCGCATGCGTCATTCCTGCCTTGTAACCTGCAAACCCCTGTATCCTGGGTCCTCCGGCCGGCTCAGGCCACGAATCAAGCTTCGGAACTTCCCTCTTCGCTCTCTTCCTTGGCGAATAGCCCATCGAACCGCGTCTTGGCCTTCTTCTGTTTGGCATCTGCTAACACCTTTACCTTGCAACAACCGCATTGGCTGATGCAACACTAAGTCTCTTCTCCTTATTCATGAACAACCGTGACGCCACCGCATGCTTCAGAAAGTATCAGTAGCCTGCTTGCCGGGTTGCCTGGGCATTGCCCGAAGCGTCTGGTCGCACCAGGAGACTTGAAAGTCGTAAACTGTGGTCGTATATAAAAGTGACCTATGTTCCCGCCTCAGAATGGCATGTTGCCGGTTATTGTTCAGGAATCATGTGGCCGGGCATTCACCGTTCGGCGTCATCCATCAGACCAGTCAGAAAATCTGTTTCAAATCTCTCGGCAAGGCGCTGTAATACACTTATTATTTCAGACACCTCTCCCTCAATACGTCTTTTAATGACAGCTGTGTCTGAAATGCCATAAATGTGGAAATATCCGCCTCCCTTCAGACCCACAGTTTTCCTATAACACACACCAATCGAGAGAAGCTTTGTCAGTGATCTGTGCACCGTGCTTCTGTCACGCTGAAGTTTTAAGGCAAGCTCATCGAGCGTTTTTTCCCTGCCGCCGGCAAGTTGCCGCAGTATTTCCACGTCGGCATCTCCGATGTCATAGAGGCAATAAAGAAGGTCGCTGCAACCCGCGGCTGAACTTCTGAGAGATGATATGCTTTTCACAGTTATCTGGAGGAGGTATGCGGGATTGTGTTTATAAAGTATTGTGTGATATTGGCAATACCACAATATATTTATAATTAAATGATTAATGGGCTCCGCAGTGAATATGATGTTGACGGAAAAGAATGATTTTGAAGTAAGCGTCACAACCGGCCATAATCTGGTCGAAACTGTGAATGCATTAACCGCAGCCCTTAAGTCGCAGGGTTATGGCGTGCTGGGAACCATAGATGTAAGAAAGACGATGAGTGAAAAGACGGGTAAGGATGTGGGTGATTTTATGATACTGGATGTGTGCAATCCCGTGCACGCTCTGAATGCCATGGGATTGACCGATAAGGCGGGGCTAATCCTCCCCTGTAAACTTTCAGTTCAGGGTAACGGGAAGGCAACCAGAGTGTCTATGATGCGACCCGTGAAATTGATCGGGCTGATTCACGACTCTTCGCTGGACAGCCTTGCGGAACAGGTTGAGAAAGAGCTAACTGATATCATGAAGACTGTTGTGGAGGCATGAAAGATATGGATTTCAATGATGAAATAGAACAGATCAGGAAGAGAAAACTGGATGATTTGCTGCTCACTTCAGCTCAGTCTACTTCGGTAAAACAGTCAACTGCCGGAAAAGGTGAAGTCACTGTTCTTTCAGACGCCAGTTTTGATAAGTTCATAGCGGTACACGATGTCGCGATGGTCGATTTCTGGGCACCCTGGTGCGGCCCCTGCAGAATGGTTTCGCCGTCAGTCGAGCAGCTCGCAAAGGAATATTCGGGCAGGATTGCGTTCGGCAAGGTCAACGTCGACGATAATCCGTCAACTTCGTCGAGATTCAGCATTATGGGGATACCGACGTTACTCATCTTCAAAAAAGGCAAACCTGTCGACTCGATCGTCGGTGCACTGCCGAAATCAGCCATCGCTCAGCGCCTGAACAGATTTGTCGTATGATCTGCGCCTTTATCGGGTAATTCACTCCCGATGTCCAGGCTCCATTACTCAGGGCCTGTCAAAATGCTGTCAGGCGGCGCCTTCAGCTGTCTGAGCTGAGGTTGTGCCCACCTCCAGCCATCCATTCCTCACCATTCCCTTATTTCGCCGGACATCGCGAGTCACCCAGACAAATCCATCACTTCGGATCTGCACAATTTCTATATATGAATTCTATCTCTGCATCAGCGAAGACAAATGGCCAAGTTCAAGGAAGCTGAAATACGACTGCTGTCAAAAAAGGTGTGCATGAACTGCTCCGCAACGAATTCGATTAGAGCTACAAGGTGCAGAAAATGCGGATATGTTAAACTCCGTCTCAAGGCGAAGGAGATAAGAAAGGCCTGAGGCCGGCCGATCCGGGTTCTGCCAGGTGAATAGTCCAGTATTCCATTTTATCACTTTCGGTTAGAGAGATATATTGGTGGATCAGG
Source organism: Methanomassiliicoccales archaeon (assembly GCA_027365715.1). The sequence goes on from DAHXLZ010000176.1 coordinate 5,822, forward strand.
TCAGATCAGCTTCTGCTTTAAAGCCTTCTTTTCTCTCTTACCGATTAGACCAATCTGTGCGAGAAGGGATTCGAGTTGAATCCTGTCATTCCCTCCCTGCACGATCCTGTACTCAGTTTCACCGATGCGGGACACTATGTCAAGCAGCGCATCCTCTGAAAGTTCCAGATCGAATACTGTCCTGTGGATTTCTGCAATAAGATCTGTCGCACTCATTCCCCTTTCGAACAACAGTGTATCGAGGATGTCTCTTGCCCTCAGGAAGCTGCCTTCAAGAGAATAATCAAACATCTGTTTTATCTCTCTGGGATCTGGTGTAGATGTCGCGAGATAGACTGTATTCTGATCTATGCTTTTGCTGAGGAATGCACTGGCCTGAAGTGTGTTGATGGCCCTTCTTGAATCGCCCCTGGAGTACCGTATGATGTAATCTACCGCCTCCCTCGTTATATTGAGTTCCTCCGCTTTCACTATATTCTCCACGCATTTCTGGATGTCTGCATCGCGCAAGGGCGAAAACTGGAACACCGCGCATCTTGACTGAATCGGATCTATGATCTTCCCGGGATAATTCGCCGAAAATACAAATCTGCAGTTTCTGGAGTAGAGTTCCATGGTCCGTCTGAGCGCAGACTGCGCATCTGATGTGAGTGCATCGCTCTCATCCAGAAAAATTAATTTGAATGACGCGCCGCCAAGTGGAGCTGTCCTCGCGAAGCTCTTGATCTTGCTCGGAACATTGTGCTCCGGATCTCCCCTGACAACTCTGATGCCACGTTCATCTGAAGCGTTGAGCTCCATGAAATTTTCACGCCAGTATTCGCCGAAAAGTTCCCTTGCCAGCACTATGCTGCATGTTGTTTTTCCAGTTCCGGCAGGCCCTGCAAACAGCAGATGCGGCAAATTTTTTGTTTCCGCATAAGATCTGAGCCTGGCGACTATGGCATCCTGGCCCACTATTTCGTCGAATTTCTTCGGCCTGTATTTCTCCACCCAAAGTTCTGTTTCGTCCATCGAACCGGGGTAACATAAGTCTGCTTCTAAAAAGCATTTCCTGTAATCGGGCTCTGTCAACTTTTCGTCGATATTCCGCAGAAACGACGGGAACCCTCAGGTCCCGTCCGGGCTGCGTTGCCCCGTATGCCCGCATCGGGGCTGTCAGGAAGAGTTTTTGAACTCTGCTCACTGCCCGGTTCCAGACTGTTTAAAGACAGAGTCACAGAGCTGCGGACTTGCGGAGCATCCGCAGGTGTGTATGTGTTTCTCCGACCTGACTTCTGCTTATCCATCTCAAAGCCCCCTGAACGGCCAAATCAACCACGATTTGACAACGTCTGTAATCGTTGCCCATCTGCTGTGATGCGAATGTCTATATCTACGCTTTAAACTCACGCATCAGTGCTCTGCTCCTCCTGCAATTCTGATGCCATATACTTTGCGAGATACAACGGAAAGCATTACTGCACCGGTCACTTCACCGAATTCGTAGAAAAACGCGTCAGAAGGGAAATCAGGTCCCAGAAAATTTTTTCCAGAAACGCCACTGTTTGCATCGCCGTGTCAGGCGGGAAAGACAGCATGACGGCGCTGACACTTCTGAAACGTTTTTCCGCGGACAGGCGTGACATTCATCTGATTGCCGTAACGGTGGACGAAGGAATAACTGATTACAGAACTGAGTCGATTGGCCTTGTTGAAAATTATTGCAGGGATCTCGGTATAGAGTGGAGATGCCGATCATTCAGTGATGAAGCGGACTTTACCATGGACCGGCTCGCAGCACAGGACAGGAGGAGAACAACATGCGCATATTGCGGTGTATTCCGGCGCAATATAATCAACAGCTTGGCAAGAGAAGCCCATGCCTCGTGGCTCGCCACCGGGTTGAATCTCGATGATACGGCCCAGTCTGTAATGATGAATATTGCCAGAGGGGACACTTCGAGAATGTCGATGATGGGGCCTCATGACGCAGTGATAGAAGGGCTCGTTCCGAGGGTGCAGCCATTGCGACAGATTCCCGAAAATGAAGTATTGCTGTATGCAATGATTTCAGCCATCCCTTTTCTGAGATCCTCCTGCCCCTATTCTGAGGAAGCATCGAGAAATTTATTCAGGGAAATTGTGCTCAGAATGGAAGAGGAGATGCCGGGGACCCGTTACTCTATCGTCAAATCCGCAGGCTCATTCTCTGCACCGGTTCATTCAGTCAGGGCACGCAGCTGCTCAAAATGCGGAGACGTCACATCAGGCACCGTTTGCAGGACATGCACATTGAAAGAGGAAATAAAGTCGGTACTGTCACGATGACACTGGTGGTTATCGAGGGAAGAATCGTTCGTACTTGTAGGCCGGATATCCTTCCCCATAACAGTACTTCAGTCGTACGTATTTTTTCTTGAAGCTCCTCACGTCTTTCGCCACTTTAAGAGGGTTCTCTTTCTTAATCAGCAGCCGCTCCATGAATGAAGCTATTTCCTCCATTTCGCCGATCTTCATGCCGAGGTGTGTAACCTCCTGTGTTCCAAGACGAAGTCCACTTGGATGTACAGGGCTTGTGTCTCTGGGCAGGAGATTCTTGTTGACTATTATGTTCGATGCTTCTAGTGCCAATGCGCATTCACTGCCTCCACCCTGCTTTTCGACATTGACTGCAATTGCGTGGGATTCTGTGAAGCCGTAGTCCGCCGCCAGGACATCGAACCCCCTGTCGTAAAGACTCTGAGCCAGGGCCTTTGAATTTCTGACAATCTGCTTCGCATATTGCTTTCCGAATTTCTGCATTTCATCCAGCGCAATACAAAGTGCCGCCATTTCGTGAAGGTGGTGGCTGCTTGTCACGCCTGGAAATACGCTTCTTGTCAATGCCTTTTCCATTTCAGTGTTCCTGGGATTCGCGAGAATAATTCCGTGGTTCGGGCCTGGGAAAGTTTTGTGTGTACTTCCAGAAATTATGTGTGCTCCTTCCCTGAGTGGATCCTGAAACTGTTCACCGGCAATGAGGCCGAGCACATGTGCTCCGTCGTACCAGACGGTGCAGCCAGTTTCTGCAAAAACGTCCGACAGTTCCCTCAGCGGCGCAGGAAACAGGAAGAGCGACATACCGAATAGTGCCACCTTTGGTCTGACTTCCCTGAGGACCTTTGCAGTGCCATCAACATCGAGTGTCATGCGTTCAGCATCGAAGGGATAGTTCACAGTCTTGAGTCCCCTAACTCCGACAGCGCCAAACTTTGCCGTTGATATGTGAGCACCGTCAGATAGCGCCGGAGTCGTTATGGTTTCTCCGGGATTTGTAAGTGCGAAGAGAACTGCCAGGTTTGCCACCGTTCCGGATATGGGACGGAGATCGGCAAGACTGCACCTGAATAACTTTCTGGCGAGCTCCATGCCTTTCGTCTCCACTCTGTCAACAAATTCATTGCCCTGATAGTACCGGTGGCCGGGCAAACCTTCTGCGTACCTGCCATTGAAATCCGAATTAAGCATTTCCCTCTGAAGAGGACTTATGACATTTTCAGAAGCGATAAGTGGTATCGATTCTTCAAAAAAATGGTTATGCTCAATTACACTGTCCCTGATAAATCGTGTACTTCTCGAAATCTGCGACATGCCAACACGAGAACAGCCACTTCTGATTTAATTCTATTGGGGATGTGCCTGTGCGGGGACCCCTGTAGTTCAGCAGTCCTGATCCGGGTTTGAAAATTAAACGCGATCAACCTCTGTAACACGTTGTCTCCGGAATTCCTGTGTTTTGTGTTACAACCGCATTCTTACTGCCTGCAGCAGCAGGTGGAATGTCCCTTCATTTGTGTTCAGAACCAGGTTCTCTGCTGCAATCGGTCCTCAGCTGTTGGCAGAGCAGTTCAGGTCAGGATTCCAGTCTGTGCAAATTGGGCAGTCATCAATAAATATCGATTAATTGCATAAATCGGCAGAGTGGAAAGATGGAAACGGTCGAAAAGGAACCTAAAGTGATGAAGCGGATAAAAACACACATAGACGGTTTCGATGAAATGCTTGAAGGAGGGATACCTGCTGGATCAATAGTGCTGATCGCAGGAACGCCTGGTACAATGAAGTCAACTGTTTCCTGCAATATTCTTTACCGTAATGCGATTGCAAAGGAAGCCCACGGTGTTTACCTGACTCTGGAACAGAGCAAATCCAGCCTTGAACAGCAGGCCAGACGCTTCGGTATGCACTTCGAAGCCACCGGCGACAGAATGAGAATACTTGATTTCGGTATTGTGAGAAGGAATCTGAAGCAGCTCACTGCAAGGCGCAGCTGGCTTGAAGTGTTCAAAATGTTTGTCAATAATTTAAAGGAGAGCGCCGGTTTCGACTTTCTCGTAATAGACTCACTCGACGTTCTGGAGATCGCGGCACATCTTGAAAGCAGAAGGGACGAACTATTCTATTTCTTCGAATGGATGAAAGGACTCAACGCAACAATTATTCTGACTGCGGAATCATCTACTGAACACCTCACTTCGGAAAATCGTGACGAAGCATATCTCGCCGACGGCCTCATTTCCCTGTCTATCCAGGAAATAAGTGATGTGGAAGCGCAAAGACGCATCAGGTGCATAAAAATGCGTTCAACTAACCACAGCATGGATTCATTCACTTTTCTGTTCGAAAATCGGAAATTTATGGCTGTGAAGTCAATCTCGAAACCGTAGTATGCCCGAAGTTGACTGAACACCGCGTTAATTTCCTCAGGACTGTTTATCATCACACGGGCGGGCAAAACCGGCTATTGCACTGGAACAGACCTTCCGGCGGCTCAGATGCTGTGTTATGTTCTGGCACCAACAGGCAAAAATCATGGGTGGGGTTGTAAAGTGTTTTGGCTAACTCATCTGACGTTGTTGGCATATTTACTCTCTGCGTTTGCACACTTTGCTTACTTAGGAGGTGATCCATCTGCAGGTTCCCCTACAGATACCTTGTTATGACTTAGCCCCCCTTACCAAGCTCCAGTTCGAGCTCTCCAAAAAGAGAACCCTCACTCGAACCCGACTCGGATGGCTTGACAGGCGGTGT
>DAHXLZ010000179.1 GCA_027365715.1 Methanomassiliicoccales archaeon
GCGCCGCATGCCTTGCACTTAAAATGCTCATGGGCATGCGTCTCCTGCTTTGCTGCATGGGCATTCTGTCCATGCTGCATTAGTGCCTCCTGCGACGGGAATGACATGCCGCAGGCAGGGCAGCTATTAGTTTCTGTCAGATATCATCACCGGTGTAAGAGACTGTTATGCCTGTTTATTACTGTTCTATTTAATCATTAAAGACAAATCATAATGATTAAAGATAAAGTTTAGTTATGCTTTGCGGATTTACTCAGCCGATAGCAAAAAGGATGCCAATTACACCAGAGGCGGGGAAAAAGTCACTTTGAGCAGCTTATGGTATTCATCGACATTCATGGGTAACTGCACCGCACGCTGCACGACCTCGGTGAGAGAAGGATGGATGTGCATGACGTGTGCAATCGTATCCGCATTTCCATCCGATGTGTACATGAGATTAATCACTTCCTGAATCAGCACAGAGGCCTGCGGTCCTATAATGTGTGCCCCGAGTATGGAGTGATCCCTGGCAAGCATAATTACCTTGACAAAACAGTCATGAACATTCATTGCCTGGCCTTTGGCTGTGTCCTCATACTTTTTGAAACCAATCAGTATGTTTTCCTTTCCATGCACAGCAGTTGCTTCACATTCAGACATGCCCACACCCGCAATCTCAGGCATCGTAAAAACAGCATGCGGAACAGCATGATAGTCTGCGGATATCTTCCTGCCAAGAATTGCGTTGTAATAGACTACAATGGATTCGTAATTGGCGACATGCTTGAACAGGTGTTTTCCATTTGCATCTCCGAATGCCCATATACCGGGCTGCGTTGTTTCAAGATATTCATCAACACGGATCCAGCCCTCAGGAGTGGTCGCAATGCCGGAGCGTTCGGGATGCAGAATATGGGAATTTGATCGTCTGCCGGAAGCAATCATTATCTCTTCAGCTGACACACTTCCCGGAGATTTTTCCGATTTATTCATGTATTCTATCCTTTTCAATCCATTCTCTGCCGCTACGGCAGTCACTTCGCAGTTAGTCATCACACGCATCCTGCCAGAGAGGTTTCTTCTGGCGAGTTCAGATATTTCAGGTTCCTCCCCGGGCAGGATTCTCCTGTTTCTTCCTATGATTGTAACCTCAGATCCCATCGAAGAAAAGAAATGACCATATTCAGCTGCTATGTAACCGCCCCCCACGATGCATATCGAGGAGGGCAACTTCCTGAGAAACAGAACAGAGTCGCTTGTCAGATAGTTCACTCCGTCAAGCCCCCTTATATTAGGGATAGCGATCGATGAGCCTGTGCAGAGCAGAATTGTACTGGCCGTTATTGTATTACCGCCGACCTTCATAGTACGGGGTTCAACGAATTCGGCCACATCATGGTAATAATCGACGTTCGGTGAAGATGTTAATCCCTGTCTGATCATCCCTATCTCGCTGTCAATAATATCTCGCATTCTTCTCATAACACTGGTGAAATCTATGTTCTGAATATTCACGGATATGCCAAATTCTTTTGCGCCATTTATCGTGGTAACGACTTCAGCAGGGTAGAGCAGAAGCTTCGATGGTATGCAACCACGTGTAAGGCAGATTCCTCCCGGCTCGTCCTTATCGATTACTGCAACGCGCGCCTCCGGATTATTATCCAGGTAGGCTGTGACTATGTTCATCGCAGAACCACTGCCAATTGCAATAATGTTGTATTCCTTCACGCTGCGTGTATTGTGTTGTTTCATAAAATGATCATGATTCATCAGATAATCATCCTCACCCTGTTGCGCTGTTCCCAAATGAAAAAGCTGAACTTTTATGGAAGTTAAGAGGTTTCTCCATGTGTTTACATGGAGTGCGAGTTCTTTCCGTGCGCCATGAGTTCGCCCTGCGTTTCGAACTCTGCGCCGCATGCCTTGCACTTAAAATGCTCATGGGCATGCGTCTCCTGCTTTGCTGCATGGGCATTCTGTCCATGCTGCATTAGTGCCTCCTGCGACGGGAATGACATGCCGCAGGCAGGGCATTTCGGCCCGACCGCCTGATTTTTCTTCTGCTGATGTGCGGAATTTGCATGTTGTGTTAATAGCGGCTGTGTTGGAAAGGTCATGCCGCATGTGGGACAGGTCAGCTCGTTCTTGCCGCTTCTTTCTCTTGAAACGAACATGCTCGCACCTGCTCCAAGGATGACACCCCATGTGATGCCAAGCAGCAGATGGACAAAGAAAAACGCTCCGAGAACAGACGGCAGCATTCCCATAAGCTTCTGCTTGACCATTGGCATGACGGCAGCGATCGGCATGCCTGATGAGCCCGCCATGTAATATGAGACGGCCAGAACCATCGATTTTTCAAGGCTCAGCATCATGACAGGGAGACCGAAGACGACAAAGAGCACGATCCCGGCGATAAGTCCGACGAGGAATCCCTTCCGGACACCGTCGACGAAAAACCACTTCCTCAGCCCTAATGTAACGCCTGCGCCTATCAGTCCCAGAAGGGCACCGTCGAAAAGATGTATGGCAAGTCCTCCCATCACTGTGGATGTACCGCCTGAAACAGGTAACCCGATAGTTAAGCCGAGCGCCATCATCATAGCCAGGGCAGGCAGCCCCATTGACGCAAGAATCCCGGTCATTACAAGACCCATTACAAGTGCGCCTATCAAACCTGCAAACACCGAGAGACCGGCATATTTTTTGTAATTCACCAAACGTTCGCCCTTATTGACTTTTGTATCAGACTCTGACAATTACATCACTGACCTTCTCAGATGCGTTCCTTTTGAAGATGGTTCTGTTGAATAATTAAAAATCAAACCAGATTGTCAAAGCGGTACTTTAAGTTATAAAGTATGCGGTGTCTTAATCTATGGGCATGATACCTATGTGTACGTCTGGATACTGCGGCTGTATTCTTTCAGTTCTGCATGAATTTCAGTATTATGCAATCTTTCTCGCTTGCATTCTCTATCGCCCATTCGATTATCGGAAGGACCGCATTTCTGAGCCTTATCCCTTCTTCCGTCAGACGGTATTCAACCCTCGGCGGAATTTCGCTGTATGCCCTTCGTTCTAGTATTCCTGCCTTTGTAAGATAGCCCAGTGAATCGGAAAGGCTCTTGGGGCTCACTCCCTGCAGGTTGTTCATGATTTCCTTATAACGCATGGAATCTTTGCTGCCCACGACCGCAACAAGCAGAAGGGACCACTTCCTGGAAATCACATCTGCTATGCCCTGTACCGGGCAGTTAAACAGCACGTTGCCCTTACTTTCCCCTGCCATACTTGATACATCACTATAAAGTAAATACTATTAATACTTTATTTTATATACTAAAGTCGCAGAAGGCAACAGAAATGCAGGAAAGGATACTGGTTTTAAAAGTGAAGGGAATGCATTGCCAGGGCTGCTCCGACTCGATTGCGAGGGAATTGAACGTGTCCGCAGGCGTTAAGAAAACAGCGATCGAGTTGATTACCGGCAAGGTAAAGATTGTTTTCGATCCGGAGGAAACTGACGAAGAACTGATCAGGAAAAAGATAATCGGAATGGGATTTGACATATGATGATCCGGTGAGGACAGAATGTGGAGGCACCCGAATTGAATCACAATGCGGCTGGCGGCTCCGCACCTTGTACAGGTGGTCTGAGGACATTCAAACACAGGGTGAAAATTGGAGGTGTTCACTGCTCTTTCTGCTCGAGTACAATATCAAAGGGACTGTCAGCAATTCCCGGCATAACGGCCGTCAATGTAAATCTTGGCCATGAAGAGGCACTCATTCACTATGACCCGGAGAAGGTGCAGCCATGGCAGATCGAAGAAGAGCTGCGGCAGCTCGGATATACTGTCAGGGATCCGGACAAAGTCAGAACATTTGAAGAAGAGGAGACGGAACTCAGGAAAGAGCAGAGAAGACTGATACTCAGCGCAATATTGACATTTTCAACGATTGCGGTCATGGGACTGATGTATTTTCATGTCATAAAAATGTATGTCGCAGCGTACTCGGTCCTATCATTTGCGACTGTAAACGTCTTCTGGTTCGGCAGACCGATTCTTAAAAGCGCTGCATACTCATTGAGAAGAAAAATACTCAATCAGCATGTGCTCATGGAATTTGCCGCTTTTGGGGGTCTGGCCGGAGGTCTTTTAGGACTCTCTATCTACAGGGGATTCCCTGCAGTCGAGTTTTTTGCAATTGCTGTTTTCATAACGTCCTACCACATTCTGGGAGGGTATGCGTCTCTCGGAGTCAGAATGCGCTCGACGCAGTCGGTACGTAAGCTTCTTTCACTGCAGCCAGATGTTGCGCACCTTGTGGGTAAAGACGGAACTGAAACAGTTGTTCCAGTCGAACGGGTTAATGCCGGCGATCTTGTGCGAATAAGACCCGGCGAATCAATACCTGTGGATGGAAAGGTCGTCGAAGGACAGTCGACCGTTGACGAAAGCCTGGTTACAGGAGAATCGGTGCCATCGGAGAAGACCATCGGGAGTGAGGTCATTGGTGGCACACTTAACGGTAACGGAACTATTCTGGTGCGTGTGACCAGGATCGGGGAGGAGAGCTTCCTGCAACAGGTTGCAGAATATATCGAAGACGCAAGATCTCTGAAACCAGGTGTACTGCAATTACTCGATACTGTACTTCGCTACTTTGTACCCGGTGTTTTGATTGCTGCCGTTTCGGGTTTCATCATCTGGAGTCTGGGCGAATGGATATTCACAGGTGCCCCCGACTTCTATCGGGCTGTCTTCGCGGCGCTGGCTGTTCTCGTTATGGGTTATCCATGCGCTCTCGGAATGTCAACACCACTTGCGATGATAAGGGGAAGCACAATGGCCGCGGAAAAGGGTGTACTTTTCAGGAGTGCGGACGCATTTCATATATTTCACCAGATAGACACAGTGGTGTTAGACAAGACTGGCACCCTTACAGAGGGCAGGCCCGATGTTTCGTCGATACTGTGCGGCTCAGGGTATGACGAGGAGGCAGTGCTCGATATTGCAGGCGCGCTGGAGAGATATTCGGAGCACCCGTACGCAAGAGCGATAGTGAGGAAGGCGGCGGAGTATCCCACAGAGATAACCGCAGTCGAGAATTTCTCTGCTGTACCCGGGAAGGGAGTGACAGGCACTGTCAAGGAAAAGAGAGCGGCTGTCGGAACAATCGATTTTCTGCTCGAATCCGGCAACAGGCTGTCAGCCGAACTGCGGCATGGATCCTCGGGACACGCAAACGGAGATGAAACCGTTGCCGGCGTGGCGTATGATGGCGATATCATAGGATTAATCACCCTTTCGGACAAAATTAAGGACGATGCAACCAGCACTATTGCTATTTTGAAAGACAGATATCACCTCAGAACCGTGATGATTACAGGCGACAGCTACGGTCCTGCAGCACGTGTGGCAGGGAAAACAGGTGTGGACATGTTTTTCGCATCCATGCTGCCAAACGGCAAAGCGGAAAAGATCCGTGAGCTCCAGTCACAGGGGCACCGGGTGCTGATGGTCGGTGACGGGATCAACGACGCGCCGTCACTCATGCAGGCTGACATAGGTGTTGCACTGGGCAGCGGCACAGACATTGCGATAGAGTCGGCTGATGTGGTGATCGTCGGCAGAAGTCTGGGCGCAATAGCAGATGCATATGGTATCGGGCTGAAGAGCTACAGGAAGACAAAGCAGAATCTGGCAATTGCTTTTTCGTTCAACGGTGTGGGAATTCCCATAGCCGCCACCGGCCTTGTAGACCCGATATGGGCAATGATAGCGATGGCGCTCAGCGTAACTGCTGTACTATTAAATTCATTCATTGGAACATTGTTTATGCGGGAGAGAGCGCGGGCCGATCGAACGACACAGGTCCATACAGTATCGCTCGATGTACCGTGGGTGGATTCCGAATCGTCACTGGAAAGAGTGGTGGACATGGTTTCCGATCTGGATAGTGTCCTTTCAGTGAGCGGGAGTATTGACAGAAGGGAGCTTACTGTACATTATGAAGGCAGGGATGGCAGATCGATAGAGCAGCGTATCAGCAGTGCTGTGGATAACCGAAATTATTGATGCGCAATCTCACGGCCGGTTCTCTTCCCTGAAAACGGCATGCAATTCGTTGAAGTGCTGTTCGCGCAATTCGGGGTTCTGTTCGTATGTCATGTATGTTCAGAGCAATCATGTCGCTGTTATCCGGCATTATTCCAGGAAAGGCAGTCGTTCCCTTGCTGCCTTGAAGATTCCCGCTTTCCATTCATTCGCAGGAACTTCTCCGGAGCGTTCCAGGCAGCCTTTAACCGAGCTGTCTCCTCTCCGAACTGCAGCCATCGCCGACACCGTTGAACGGTAAACAGCCATAAATGGGAGGTAGTTGACTCACTGCCGTATGGTTTCAGGCGCACATCACTGCGTTGGGGCGACAGTTATGCTGGTACTCTTCATGCGGCTCACGGTTGCAATACCACGACGTCAGCATTACGCCGGAACTCGTGATGGGCATGGCAATCAAACATATCGGGAACATGCCTTCTCATACTGGAGAGACGGCGCGTGTCATGCTGGATAAAAACGGAGAAAGAATATGAAAAATAAGCGATTTTCAGGAGAAGGAATTCGCCTCAAAGTGCCGGTTTACCGGCAGAATTACGACTTCACATGCGGCCCTGCTTCGCTGATCATGGCCATGAAGTATTTTGAGCCGGGTATCCAACTGTCCGAAGAACTCGAAATCGATATCTGGAGGGAGGCGAACATGGTGGAACTATACGGCACGAGCAGATACGGTCTTGCTTACTCGGCAGCGGCTCGGGGCTTCAAGGTAAAGGTACTAAGCAACCGGAAGAGTTATGGTTACGTGGACAGGCTCCAGCCGGCCATAGAATGTATCAACAGACGGATGCTGAAATTGCTCTTTGAGGAAAGAAGGAGGAGGTGCCTGGTCATGGGCGTCGACGAAGAAATTGTAACGATTACCCCTGAAATCCTGCGGAAGGCAATACTTTCCAAAATGGTGCCGATCATGTTGACAAGTACCGACTGGTTCTCGCGTGAGGATATTCCACACTGGGTTGCCGTTACGGGCATTAAGGACAACAACACTGTTTACATAAACAATCCGATTGGCCCGCCCATTGCCCGGATTGTTAGAAAGCCATTTGAGGAAATAGCAGGTTACAAGGGAGATCAATGCGCCGTCTTAATCGGCAGACGACACGCAAGTACGAGTGCGGCTGCAGTTGAAAATCAGAAACAGTAAAGAGACTTCTGATTGCATATCTCCAGACCTATTTGCCTGACGCGGTTTCCGCATGAACTGACATCCAGGGGTCGCCAGCAGTAACAAGGTTTAACGCCATTAAATGCATATAGATACCAGTGAAGCTTTCAGACTGGGCACGGAAGAACGAGATAGACTACAAAACAGCCTACAGGCTTTTTCGTTCCGGCAAGTTCCCCCGTCCAGTGGAGCAATTGGCGACTGGCACTATCCTCGTTCACGAACCGGAGGTTTCCCGGGTTGCACCCGCCTCCGCTTTGTACGCCTGTGTCTCTTCACACGACCAGAAGGCCGACCTGGAGAGGCAGATGCAACGGCTACGCGACTTTGCGGCCGCAACAGGAGTTCCAGTGAAGCGGGAGGTCACCGAAGTCGGGTCCGGGCTCAATGGGCACCGAAAGAACCTCCTGGCAATACTGGCCGACCCGCTCATCACCGTGATAGTCGTGGAACACCGTGACCGGCTCGCCCGATTCGGTTCTGAGTACATAGAGGCGGCACTGTCGTCGTCGGGAAGGAGGCTCATGGTGATTAACGATACAGAGATGACGAACGACCTCGTCCAGGACATGACTGATGTGCTCACCTCATTCTGTGCAAGGCTCTATGGCCGCAGGTCGGCAAAGAACAGGGCAAGGAAGGCGATGGAGGCTGCAGGCAGCACTCTCTGAGATGGATTTTGCCGGTGAGATGTGTTCAGTCACCGGCAGGGAGATGGCAGAGGCACGGAAGCTCATCAGGCCCAGTCCCCGTGTTCCCATAGTGAGGAACGACGTGGACAGGTGCACATTGCTCCATGAATTTATTGAAATCACTGAGAAGTACGACACAGGCATATGGAGGGGCACATTAAAAGATGGTGTTCTGCGGTTAAGAGCCAACCATATACTGACGCCATGTTTATACAGGGTCTGGTCTGTACAGAAGAATATTGATTAAGAATGAATCAAATTCAGTTACACTTAGAAACAGTTGAGATGCTTTGGAGAGGAATGGAATAGATGAGCACAAAGACAAGAGTCATACTCGCAGGCACAATTGTGGTGATTACGATAGTAGGGTTGTATTCGATGCTTCTCAGCCCGAGCACTAATGTGGTGATGGGCGTCAAACTCAATGAGGTAAGCACTGGGAGTTCCACGTTCGCCTCAAATAACGTAACTTATCACCACCCGTATGCCGATATCTCACTGACTTTCAATTTGCCGCTCAACATGAACCCAGCAAGACTTGAATTCTACGTCACAAACCAACAGCATGAAATTCCAGTTTTTGGCGGAATAGTTGTCAGCGGCATCAATATTACTTACCTGGGAAATTCTTATCCACACTGGGAAGCCACGCTTCCGGCAAAGGTAACGGGAACGGCAGGGTATTGGACAGGCTTCACTGGAATAGCTACCAATCCTGACGGCAGAATTGTTGGCGGCGCTTTCAATAATGGAAGTTTCATTCCCGGAGATTCGCTTGTCAAATCGGGAGCACTCTTGCATTTGACCTTTCCTGCAGGTGTCTCTTCAGTGCAGGGCTTTAGTGTCACTGTTATATACCGCGGATCTGCCATTGCAAGCACCACTTTGACTGTTACTGTAACTCAACTCTCCTTCCTGACTTTACCAACAGCTGACGAGTGCTTTCCTGTTTGTATTTCTTCATCTTTCCACTTTCCATCATCTGGTCAGAGTGATTAATTCGGGAATGACCGCTCTCGCAACCTGACGGAATGAGGTCAGCCTGCAGCCGCTGTTACGCACCCTGTCTCCCGGCAAGACTGGAAATCGGTGAAAAATGCGGTCGCGCACCTGAACACCGATACGTCCCTGGAAGACTTGACAGTATTCGAACAGTTTGGTGTGTATATGTCCGAATTACACCCCATCAGGGTGTAAGAGCCCCCCAACAGATTATTTAGACAATCGTAACTTTTAAATGTTTAATAAATATAAGTGTAAGTTGAGGAAATGACCAGGCCAATTACTGTCAACATTCCTGAAAATATTGAGAAAGAGTTCAGGAGACGCGCCTCCCAGAAATATGGTGATCGAAAGGGGTATCTGGGCAAGGCATTTGCAGAAGCTATTGAAGATTGGATCAAAAAGAGCGAACTGGATGCAGAAAGAAAATCATTGGAACTGCTGAAACAGGGTATTGAGATGAAAAAGTGGACCTTCGTCAGGGAAGAACTGTATGAAAGATGAAATGTTCTTCGATACCAATATCCTGTTCTATGCATACGATCTGAACGAACCAGTCAAGAGAAATTCATGCCTGAGCCTGGTTGAAGATGCTTTCAAAGGCAGGATAAACGCTGTTATCTCTAACCAGATTCTGGTTGAACTGTACAATGCCTTTACCCGTAAACTTGGCGTTGCTCCAGCCACTGCAAGCATCATAGTGCGATCCCTGATTGTCTCTAATAATTGGAAAAAGCTGAACTACGATGACGAGACAGTCAACAGGGCCCTGCGAGGCTGTGATGTGTACGGAGTCCAGTTTCCCGACTCCCTGATTGCGGAAACGATGCGGGAAAACAGTGTAAGCGAGATTATTACCGAGGACATAAGGCATTTCAGCCGTTTTGATGGAATCGTAGTGCGTTATCCATTCAAATGATCGATGCCGTGCAGATACCTGATGCAGCAGAGCAGACAACCGGAATCAATATCTCTCTTCTGATGACGATACACATCTGGATTAGACAGGAGCTACCAGTGAAACTATAACTGGCCAGAGAATAATCCATCTGGAGTTGTTACACTGGACCCGGCGAAAGAAAATTCTGACGGAATCCATCTTCATTCTTCTAAAAGACCACCGGGCCTGATTATCCTGGCTGGACTGCCTGGTTCGGGAAAGTCCACCATAGCGCGTGCCATCGCTATGTATACCGGAGCCGTATGGCTGCGTGTCGATGTGCTCGAAGCTGCAATGATTGCAGCGGGAATCTCCAGCTCCTTTGAGACTGGTCTTGCAGCTTACATCGGAGTGCGGGACCAGGCAAGGGATCACCTGCTACTCGGGCGATGGGTGATCGTCGACGCGGTGAATGGTGTGGAAGAGGCTCGGAAGATGTGGAGAGACCTTTCCGTTGAGCTTTCGGTTAATAGATGGGTGGTCGAATTAGTATGCTCCGATCTGGTTGAGCATCGCCGGCGTATTGAGTCCCGAACTTCACCCACACCGCCGTTGCCCATGCCGACCTGGGAAGAAGTTCTTTGCCGAGAGTACGTGACCTGGAAAGAACCAGTTCTCACAGTGGACACGACTCTCACAGTGGAAGAGAACCTCAATCTCATCCTGGCTTATCTCCGGGGAATCCCAGTGTAACCATGCAGCTGTTGACCGCTCGGTCTGGAATGTCAGATATATCCTCTGTGATCACACTACTTTGTTACAACTGACAACAAGTGTCACACCAAGCGCGCTTGAACGATTCAAATCAGTCCGGTCAAAGTCACAGAGTGTTATAATAATACATAATTGCTGAACGATTATGCTGAAGCCTATGGCAGGCATAAAGCGTCAGGTCATTTAACAATGATGAAAGACTGACGGCATCTCATAGTTCCGCATTGGAACCGGCCGGTTGCACTACGGGCTGCCTCCGGCACATCAATTCCTCTCTTTGGCGATATGGCGGTACCGTGTCCGGCATAGTTATTCGTGGTGACTATATATAGACTGTATACATATAAGATAACGGT
>DAHXLZ010000193.1 GCA_027365715.1 Methanomassiliicoccales archaeon
TGTGCCGCCAATGAAGAACAGCCCGCTTACGGTAGAACCCGAAAGATAATCTGTCAGGGAACTGAAGCCCGCAGGCGATATGTAATCGAGTTTTATTATCGAAGAAGCATACGCGAGAGTTCCAACCGGTTGTCTGATGAGGACAGATGATATTATAAGCGGTATAAGCGGAAGAGGGAATACCCATAACAGCACGAGGACTACGAAGAGTCCTATTGCGACTCCAATTATCTGGCCGGAAGACTTCAGAAACATTGATGCAAGATACACAATCCCGACGAATGCTCCGGTCATCACGAATAGAGACCAGAGCGCAAGGATAAGAGTGCTTGCAGGTATGTAAATTCCAAGATAATGCTCATAGATCAGGGAAGTGATGCCAAGCGCTAGTGCGGATGCAATCGTAACAGAAACTATATTGGAGACAAATCGCGATGTCATCAGTGCCCTGCGCGATATCGGTCTTACAATCACGGAAGCAAGAGCGCCTGTCGCCCTGTCTTTTCCAAAAGTCTGATATGCTGATACAGTTGCGATCAGAGGAACAAAGAAGCTGAGAATCGGCAGATCTGAAAGGAAGAATATCTTATTCACACCTGCAACGGAATAAGTGTTAAGCAGCTGAGTTTCCAGCCAAGCAAGTTCCGTGCCGTTTGAGTCGAAGAGTTCGAAAACATAGGATGTTGTGTTTGTGTGTTTTGTTAGATTATAGGGAACTATATCAATAAGTGGGGAACTCGTATAAACCGAATAAAGTCTCATCTGGCTTTCATTGTAGTTTGCAGGAAACCCCGGTCCTGTTTTCTGCTGCCCGTTTGTATATATGACCGTACCGGTACCCGTGAACTGGGCAGTTGTATTAGGCATCGCCCTGTAATAAAGGTAAACAGGAGGAGCATTTTTTACGTCGGCAGCATTGTAAAACAAGAGAAGACCGTTGAGTTGTGGCGAATTCTGAACACTGAAAGTGCTGAATGAATATCTGGAATATGAAAATGTAAGATTTGTGGAGCCGGAAGGACCATACTCCTTGAGGCTGGTGTTTGTGAAATAAGGGTCTGTCTGGTTCTGGTAAACCTGGATCTGAAAGTGACCGCCACCAGATCCTGGCGAATTCTGGCCGCTGTAGCTGTAAGCTATACCGTTTCCCGTTTGGTTTGGCGACGTGATCCCCAGTTCCTGGTCTGTAACCCCGCTGAAGGTGGTATTGGCAAATCCAAGGCTGTTGGTTTCGACACTCGTATTGTTGTTTCCGACAAAATATGTAACTTTGGATCCTGAAACGGGGAAACCGTAGTTGTTGTAGAGGAGTACTGTTACGTTATATGTCCCGTTGCTCCCCCAGCTGTAAGCCTCGCTATTTACAAATACAGTCACGTTGGAGTTTCCGCTTGCGGCAGACACAGCGATGAGCGCAGGTATGACAATCATCAGAGATAGCACGATAAGTGCCGATTTGCTTGTGAGAACCCTCCTGATCTCATAGATTATCGGTTTCACGATGCCTCCCTCGTGAGCTGAAGAAAATACTCTTCAAGGCTCTCCCTCTCTATGCCGAGATGAGACAGCCTGTAACCGCCTGCGATCAATGCAGCGCTAACCTCTTCGGTTGCTGCCTGCGAATCATCGATGCCTGAAACTACGACCTCGCCACCAGCGACAACGGGAGCTCCGAATTTTGACAGCAGTCCCAAAAGATTGGCATCAACTTTGTCTACCTTTAGCCTCAGCAATGGCCTGCCAAGTTTCTTCATCGAATCTCTGGTCAGTGTCTGGAGCACTTTACCCTTGTGGAGTATGATTACCCTGTCAGCCAGATCCTGGAGAACGCTAAGTATGTGTGTTGAAAGCAGTATTGCCTTCCCCTCATTCCTGAATCGAATTAGCAGATTCCTGACATAGCTTATTCCTTCCGGGTCCAGCCCGTTAAGCATCTCATCCAGCAGATAATTCACAGGATCTGAAAGCATCGCGGAGGCCAGTCCAAAACGTTTCTTCATTCCCTGGGAATATGATCTAATTTTCATATCAAGCGCACGTTCCAGGCCGACAGCCTTCAGCACTTCAGTTATCCTCTGTCCTGCTTCCCCGGAGGGCATGTCATAGAAACCGGCGAAATACTGCATGAGCAACACAGGTTTGGCGTTCTGCTCGAAACTTGGATACTCTGAGACCCAGCCCACAGTTCTGGATGCGCGCGTCTTCTCTTTCACTATGTCAAAACCGTTCACTAGAATCCTGCCGGCCGATGGCAGAACGACACCTGTAATAGCGTTGATTGTTGTCGTCTTGCCGGCACCGTTGAGACCGGCAAGTCCGACTATCTCGCCGTCATTCACCCTAAAGCTTATTTCGCTGACCGCCGGCTGACTACGTCTCCCATACGCTTTGGAAAATCCGTCTACTTCTATCAACGATGGCGCTTAACGGCCTCGAGCGTAAAAGAGTTTTCCATGGGGAGTGCGCCGCTCCTTATTTTGCAAATATCTGAATGATATTGGAACAGTCATGCCAGCACCTTACTTTCATCTTAAGAATCCAGCGGAAAGGGTCAGATCTTGGTAATTTGGCGTAACCCTCGGAAATAGCTGGTGACTGTTTCAGGATCATATCAAAATCAGTAGAAAAGCCTGCGAATGTATCAAAAGTTTCACTGAAGGAAGCGACCGCCGCTTCTGTGTTCTCACCATAAGCGAACTTGTGTAAAGAGTCATCATTTTCATTTCGTTGATGAAGATGCCGTGTGTACGGGCATGTAGATTCATGTAATGAGGAGGGTACTGCCGACAGTAAAGGAAGCGGTAGACGGCAGTCATTCTGAGAGAGCGAGATTGCCCTAGATCGCTTACACAAGGAAGGTCGAGGATGTACATTTGCTTAGACGGCCATAATCGGACCACTTCAGCGTACGGAATTCAGCAGGAGCTGGCAACTTGCAATCACACGTCAAGCATTTACTCAGGCCCTCGCTCTGGATTCTGGGCGGAAACAGTTTCGTACAATATGAGTTGTGGCCCATTGATTGCACAAAACTGACTGAGCATATCGGCAGCATAAAACCCGCCAAAATAGTCGCATCTTTCAAGGTTGGTCATAAAACACCCGGTCTAAATTCGCATCGATCGGTCAAATCAGCATAGACGAGGTCTTCTGCCATAATATTCTTTGCCAGCAGATGAGTTGAGACAAGACCGTCTGTCTTCTCGTGACCGGCGGTGATGGTTCAAGCAGAATTCAATTAATGCCGGTCAGTTTTTTCCGTCGCGAATCTCCTCTTCGGTTTTTGGTGATAGAACAGGAAGAGGAAAAGAAGTTCGTAGTTCATGAGACGCCGGTTCCTATGTCTTTCCGGTTGTCTGCATTTCTTTCCTCATCCTTTTCCATTTGCTGAAGGAGACATATTCAGA
>DAHXLZ010000200.1 GCA_027365715.1 Methanomassiliicoccales archaeon
ACACCGACTTCTTCTCCTCCTACACATGGAACACCAACTCAACCGATATAATAAGCAATTACAACCTGAGGCTTCCTCTTCTTGTCCCTGACCCATCCGTACTCCTCGCTGCTCATGTCCACCTCGCCCATGTATGGACCCTCCGACATGGCCAGCGCGTTCATGGCATTCATTATAATCTCGTAAACTCTGAGACGATGGTCGAGATCCATGTCGCTGTACTGCTCGCATATCTCATCCCATATGAGTCTGAAGTATGCGATGTCGGGCTTTATCGCAATCCTTGCAGACTTTTCATCGTCATTCTCAGGCAAACCTGGTAAATGGCTGTCCCGTAGATATAGTGTGGCGACACTACGGCGATAGGTAAACTTTTACTTGAGATATCCCTTAAAATTTTCCAGTGCGGTCCGGGCCGCCCATAATACACTACGGTGTGTATGTCTGCAAACCGCGGAGTCAAATTGCTCAGAATTGCTTCGGAAAACCTCTTATTAAGCGATGCTATCACAACATCATGGCTGCCATCGTTTCAGCAGGTTTCAGCAGGTTTGGCAAGAGGAAAGAGGGAATAATGGATTTGGCGGCGGAATCTGCACTGCCAGTTTCCAGGAAATACAGAGACAGTATCGACTTTGTCCTGGTCTCAAACTGCTATTCGGGAGAGTTCAACGACATGTCGGGACTGAATAACCTAGTTACCACCTACCTTTCAATGGATTCGGTGCCTTCAATCAGGATAGACAACACAAGCGGCAGCGGCGGCGCAGCTCTCTTCTCAACGGTCTCACTTGTGGAATCGGAAATGGCAAAGGCTGTCCTGCTGGTCGGCGTCGAGAAGATGTCCAGTAAGCCCACAAAGGATGTGACGAAAATCATTTCATCGCTGCTGGGTGAGAGGGAGAAGGCCGCCGGACCGTCTCTCCCTTCGCTGGCCGGCCTTCTCACAAAGCTCTACATGAGTGAATTTGGAGCAACCAGAGAGTCAATAGCGCAGGTTGCGGTCAAGAATCACATCAACGGTGCAATGAACCCGAACGCGCACATACAGAAGGTGCTGACACTCGAACAGGTGTTGCAGTCTGCTGTCATCATCGACCCGCTCAGGTTGTTTGAAATCAGCCCGATAAGCGACGGCTCCACTTCTCTTCTCGTAGTACCGGACGATGAAGCAGAGAGTTACACAGATAAGCCGGTCTATGTGAAGGGAATAGGCATGTCTTCCGAATGCGCCCATCTCACGGACAGGAAGACATTCACAGACATACCGTCCGTCAGGAGGGCTGGTGAGATCGCAAGGCGGCAGTCAGGCGTGGAGCGGCCCGATTTTGCCGAACTGCATGATATGGCCACAATTCTTGAAATCGTGCAATCCGAGTCTCTGGGCTTTTTCGGCAGAGGCGAGGGATGGAAGGCTGTGGTGGATGGCGTCACAGAGATAAGCGGGGAACTGCCGATAAACACGAGCGGCGGCCTCAATTCGAAAGGGCACCCGATTGGCGCAACCGGTGTCGCCCAGGCTGCGGAGGTCTTTCTTCAACTGAGGAATGAAGCTGGACGGCGGCAGGTGAAGAATCCTGTGAACGGCATGGCGATGAACATGGCAGGATTCGGCAATTCTGCATCAGCAGTCATCATGGGAGTGAACAGATGATCGTATACAGATGTGATAAGTGCGGGAACGAGATGTTTGAACGCAGGGCAGTGTGCCATGCATGCCTGGGAGAGCTGTTCGTTGAAGTTGATGCCGGTGAACCGGAACCCTTTGTCTCATCGAGGCTCACGGTAACGCCAGCCGGTTTCGAGGACTCGTATGAACTCACAATCGCAAAGCTGGGAAAGACAAAAGCCATCTACAGGAAGGTGTGAGTTTCACAGCACGCGCCAGCACCGAATGCTGCTTCCTGCCAACGATTTATACCGGTGGGCGGATTAACAGCCATGCGTTCGGTTATAGTGAGCGGCGTAGGTGACGGGATAGGGGCAGCAGGAGTCAGGGAATTGAACAGGAACGGCCACAAAGTGGTTGTCGTTTCAAGAGGGAGGGACGGTGCCGAGCTTGCATCAGAACTGTCTGTTGCGCACATCCGCTGCGATCTGACAGTTGAGTCACAGGTTTTACACATGGTGGAGGAAGCAGTCGGACACATTGGTAGCGTTGACGCGCTCGTTCATACAGCCGGAGGATACGTGACATTCTCTCCGGCCTGAAGTCCGGGGAATGCACTCGCGATTCTTTCAAAAAGGAGTCAATTGAGAGCATCGACAGCGCATTTTTCACCGGCGCCATCCTCAACAATGCGCTGACCTTCTACAACACAGTCAGGGCGACTGTGGGCAGCCTCAAGAGAAGCGGCCGCGGTTCCATAATTGCCGTTTCTGCCGCACCAAACATTTATCTTAACGGCAACGTGGCCTATGTGGCCGGAAAAGGCAGTGTGCATTTCATGGTTAAACAGCTTGCTGCTGAACTCCTGCCCCACAACGTGTCGGTTAACGGTGTCTCCCCAGGATTCTTCAACCGTGGCGGCGACAGCTTCTCGGATAAAGGCTCCAGACTTTTGCAGAACGGAAGGCTTCCCGCGGAAAGCATAGCAAGAACAGTGTTGTACCTGCTGGACAATCCACTGATTACGGGTCAGCTGATAGAAGTGGACGGCGGGCACTCCTTAAGCATACAGTCGGGTCTGTGAGTTTCGCGCCTCCTTACTCTTCAGCCACCACATCGCTTCCGGCAGCAGGCCGTCCGTCAAGTCTCCACAGGTCTTTCATAAGAGTGAATGCAAAACCGGAAAGAAGCAATAGCGCTCCCGCAATTTCGTAGACTTTCACAATACCGATCAGCGTTATCAGTATCCCTCCTGCAACAATAGAGGGCGGCCCGCCGATAAAACTGAGCAGGCCGTCTATCGCAAAATATCTCCCTCTCATCGCTGTTGGCACCAGGTTCTGGGCCGACGTGAGCCAGACGTTTCCTCCAAAACCCATGGCCAATCCGATTCCAAAGGTCGCACCCAGTGCCACGGGGACCGCCGGGAAAACACCCAGCACGATCATCAGCGCCCCGGCACTGACACCATTAATCAGCAACCACACCTTTCCGGTGTGCCTGACCGCGCCTGTCCGCGCTACAATAACTGCGCCGGCTGCACTGCCTATGACAAACGAGGCCAGGACGGCACCAAAGAGGAATGCGCCGGCGCCGAGAGCATCTCCCACATAAATCACAAGGAAGTAGAAAGTGACACCGAACAGGAAATTGAAAACGACTGCCGAGAGGGACAGTTCAAGAAGTCCGCGCTGCGAGATGAGCCATCTCATCCCTTCCCTGATTTCCCTGCCCATCATTGCCTTCCTCTTACCCGCATGCCCGACCAATTTTCTGTTGGCCCCACCGTGCCTCAATAACAGAAACAGGGAGAAGACAGCCGCAACGATGTATCCGGCCGCGCTGTAAGTGAATGCAACGACTGCCCCGGCGAGCACAATGAGCGCCCCACCGAGGGCGCTCGAAAAGGAGCCGAGCAGGCTGTATCCTGCCATTGTAATGCCGTTTGCGTCTGCCACCTCGCCCGGTCCCACGAGTTCCGGAAGAACAGAATAATCCGCAGATCTGTATAGCTCGTTGGCCCCGTTCCACACCAGGCTGAATACAATCACTGCGTACAGCTGGAAACCTGCCGTGGCGGTAATCAGTGCAAGCAGGACAAGACTGACGGCACGCAATGTGTTTGAAAGCAGGAGCAGTGTCCGTCGGTCATGCCTGTCAACCCATACTCCTGACGGGAGCGTGAAGACCACTGTTGCCACCGAAGCAGCCAGGCCCACAATTGCTATATCTATCGCAGAGCGCGTGGCAGCAAACACGAACCAGATGACAGCAACGTTAGTCACGGCACCCGCAGTTCTGGAAGACAGGTTCATGCCAAAATAATCGAGGAAGTTCCTGTTCCGGAAAATTCCCGGCGATTCTTTCTTCATATTTCGCGCCACGTAATGAGTGCAAACACGTCCGGCAGTGACCTGACCATACTCATGCCCGCTGTGATAACCGTGGCAGTCTCCGTCCGGCTAATGCACTTACGCCTTATTGTGATCGCCTGCAGCTATTTCAAATTACACGATTTCAGGTGTGAAGAAGATATCTGTCTTCTATGTATCTCCTGGCAGACTCTCTCCCTGAAACCATTGCTGCCCTTATGTCGTACTGCCGCCTCTCGCTGATTGAAAGATCAAACACCATGGCAGGCTCACGGGTGAACACGGCACCTTTTGATTCGGCCAGCTGTCTGAAGGCTGGGGCCCTCGCCCGGTCCAGGCTGTTCAGGCTTCTTTCCGATACAACGATCTTCGATTCGCCGGCCAGGTGAAGTATTTCATCATGATGCTGGAAAATGTTTGAGTCGACAGAGATAGCTGGTGCGGATGGAACGGATGCGTAGGTCCTGTCCGGGAGGCAGTAAAGCCCTTCTCCGTTGTATTCATGTCCCAGAATCAACTTCACGTTCAGTCTCCTGAGCACAGTTCTGTAGTACCCGATGAGGCTGCCGAACTCGGCCTTTTTATGCTCATCGCGTATGTCGAGCAGCTGGCCGCCTATAACTGCTCTTTTCTCGTACACAGTCACACTCAGCCCGGCCTTCGCAAGATATATGGCAGCCTCGAGTCCCTTCACACCGGCACCTATGACCGTTACTTCTCCGCGGTATCTCAGAGAGGGCTGATTGAGGATCTCCAGTCCCGTCGACGGATTCACAGTGCATCTCACTTCCCCGTACGTGAGGTCGCGGCAGGCCTGGTTGCACCTGATGCATGGCCGTATCGCAGTGTCGCCGCCGATAACCTTTTCTGCAAAATAGGGGTCGGCGAGCATTCCTCTTCCCACCGCAACAAAGTCCGCCTTTTCAAGCACCTTCCGCGCCTCGGCAGCATTTGTGACGGAGCCCACGACGATTGTTTTCACAGAGGGCTTTCTCGGCAGCCTGTCGGCGATGTGTGTCTTCCCGCCGTAGAATGAGATTGAAGAGCCGGGAGGTGCGAATCTGCCCGCCGAGAAATGGACGTAGTCTACAGACTTCAGCGATTCTGCAACAGACAGTCCGTACTCCGGTCCGTAACCGTCGGTATCGTCCTCATAGAGGCTGAGCCTGATGCCGAGGTTGGTATCGATCTCAGACCTTATTGCATCTATTACTTCCTGTGCAAATCTCATCCTGCGCTCGAACGAGCCGCCGTACCTGTCCTCCCTGTGGTTCAGTGCAGGTGACAGGAACTCCTGTATCAGGTAGCCGTGGGCCCCGTGAAGCTCTATGCCGTCGAAGTTTGAACGCTTAGCCACTCTGGCGGCCTTCACGAAACTGGCAATAGCGTCATCTATATCAGCAGGGGACATTTCTGTAGGCGAAATTCCAAGATAATCAACAGCCGTTGGCGCGTATGGCCATACGGCATTGCTTTCAGTGAGTGCCTTTCCGCCTGCGTGCACAAGCTGAACGAATATGTGCGCGCCGTGGTTGTGTATTCTTTCTGTGAGCCGCCTCAGTTTCGGTATGAATTCATCATTGTAGAGGCCCATCTGATTCCTGGATCCCCTGGAATTCCTCCTGTCTATGCACGAGTATTCAGTAATTATGAGGCCAACGCCGCCTTTCGCCCTTTCTTCAAGATAAGCCATGTGGCTTTCGCTGGTGCTCCCGTCAGGGTTGCAGAGGTTGGATATCATGGGTGCCATGACTATGCGGTTCCTGACAGTCAGGTTCCCTATTGTTTCCGGTTTGCCTATTTTATCTTCCTGCATTCTGTAATCGTCATAATTATTGGATATCTGAACCTTTCCTGTTGACTGCGACCGGTGCACTTCGCGCCTGAGGTGAGGTGTTGCAGTGTTCTGCCTCTCAATGAGAGAAAACCGCCCTCTCCCTGAGCAGTGAGTTGATTTCCTCCTCGGTGAAACGCAGGCTTCTCAGCATCTGGATTGTATGCTCTCCCAGCAGCGGTGGCGCAAGCCTTAAAGTGCCGGGTGTCTCACTGAGTGCAAATGGCGAACCAATGCTTTTCAGGCTGCCGTATGCCGGGTGGCTGATGTCACCTATCATTTCCCTTGCCTTTACCTGGGGATCGGAGACAAGATCGCTCACACTGTTTATGGCAGCGGCCGGAATGCCGGAACCCTCCAGCCTGCTTACCACATCCGCAGTCCTCATGCGGGAGAATGCCGGTTCAAGCTTTGAGTTGAGGAGCTTCCTGTTCCTGACTCGTTGTGGATTTGTAAGCAGCTCCGGGTCATCTATCATCTCTTTCATTTCCATCGCGATGCAGAACTCCCTCCACAGCTTTTCGCTGCCCACGGCTACAGAGACATAACCGTCAGAGGTTGCATAGACCTGGTATGGTGCAATGCTGGCGTGAGCGGAGCCAAGACGTTCAGGGTTTCTGCCTGTTGCAAAGTAGCTGGTAGCCTGATGGGTGAGTGTCAGCATGTTCGCATCCAGCATGGACATGTCGATGTACTGTCCTCTGCCTGTCTCCGATCTCCTGAAGAGCGCAGACAATATTGCCACAGATGCAAAGAGGCCGGCTGTTATATCACTGATTGGGACTCCAAACTTGACCGGCGGTCTTCCCTCTTCGCCTGTCAGGCTCATGAGACCGCTCACCGCCAGCACCGTGAGGTCGAAACCCGGTTTTTCCCTGTAAGGGCCCGTCTGCCCGAAGCCCGAGATACTGCAGTACACAATGCGGCTGTTGTATGCTGAAAGGGTTCTGTAATCAATGCCAAGTTTTTCCGCTACACCCGGTCTGAAGTTCTCTACCACTATGTCTGATTTCAAGACGAGTCTCTTCACTATCTCTCTGCATTTCTCCTTCGTCAGATCCAGTGCAACACTCAACTTGTTCCTGTTGGCACTCATGAAGTACGTGGACATTCCATTTATCTCCGGAGGTGCCCAGGCTCTCGTATCATCACCTTTCTCAGGTTCCACTTTGATGATTTCAGCTCCAAGATCTCCGAGCAGCATTGTGCAGAAAGGGCCAGACATCGCCCTGGTGAAATCAAGAACTCTGATGCCTTCCAGCGGTCCTGGTTTCGTTTCCAAGGATGCGGAGGACATACCATAGTGAAAATTGTATTCCCTCATAACACTTTTCGAACCCACATCATAAATGACAGGAGTGGAGGCTACGCGATTTCAACATGCTGATTTGTCATGTTCATAGTCCTGTGCCGAAACAGTCAAATCTGTTTAGATTGTTTTGAAATTTAACTCAAGTCTCCTTCCGAAAAAAGCAGTGCTCGCTGGTGTTCACCTGGCTGTAAGCAACCACTTCCACACAGGAATGAATCTGATATTCTTCCCCCCGATTGACACACTTCCTTCATAATCCCAGGTGACTGTGAGGAGATTGTCGCACCTCAATTCTGAGCTAGCGGTTATCAGCGCCTTCGTCTCCCTGCCCTCTATTTCTTGTTCTCCGGATGCATAGGTTACCTGTACAAGCTGCTCAACCGATGGCCCATTCTTGATGACAAAATCCACCTCGCGGCCATGGTGGTCCTTCCAATAGTACATTTCTTGAAGAGAACCGGCAAAGGACTTCCTTCGGAGCAGTTCCAGAAATACCATGTTTTCAAGCAATCTTCCTGGTTCCCTGCTCAGCCTGAATGATACACTGTTGGCAATGCCGGTGTCTATGCAATAAACTTTCTTTGGTGCTTTGAATTGCTCTCTAAGTTTGTATGAAAATCTCTCCAGAAGGAATATGAGGTATGCATCTGAGATGAAGGAAGTGTACTTTGCAATTGTATGGTCGTCACTTATGTCCAGAGACGACTTCAGTCTGTGGAAGCTGACTTCCCTGCCAATATTAGATATCAGGTACTTTGCAAGGTCCCTGACTCCCTGTTGGTTCCTCAACCTGTGTTGACTTATTATGTCATTTTCAATGATGTCCCTGTATATTCCCTGGAGCATTATGCTTCCAAACTTCTGAACTTCCGGGAACCCGCCTTTTTCCATGAATTCCTCAAGGGCTCTCTTAATTGCGGCAATGCTGCCTGTTGAATATGCCCAATTCACATCCAGAGTAACACCGGTCGACCTCAGGTACTCCTTGAAACCAAATGGCAGGAGTTCAACATCTGCATGCCTCCCGGTAAGGTAGGTAGCGAGATTTCCACTTAGAATATCAGAATTGCTGCCAGTAATTACAACCCTCTTCGATGTTCTCAATCTGCTGGCAAATCTTTCCCAGCCCTGTATTTTCTGTATCTCGTCGAAGATGAAATAATCCATATCTCCGTACAACTCGTAAAACGCCTGGAGGGTTTTATTCAGATCCCGTGCATTCAGTCCTGTCAGCCGCTCATCAAAGAAGTTGATGTATCCGAATTTCTCCCCCTCCAGAAGAAGCCATGAAAAAATAGATTTGCCGCATCTTCTGACACCGAGTAAGGCAAGTATGGCAGGATGCGCGATGAGCTTCCTGATTTGTGATATACCTATATCCCTTTCTATGATTTTTTCCCTTTCGAACAGATCTGTTACAGCTTCCCTTTGTGAGACTATTACACCTTTCAGTTCTTCTACATTCACGGAAGCCTGATCACATAGATTTACAAAAAGTTTGTGATTTAGCTATTAATCACACAATTCTGTTTTATAAAGCATTTCATCTACAGTTGGACTTAATAATCTTCTCACACTCGTGCATCTTCTGAGGTCTAAGTCTGACAGCGTGACCAGCACGTATCGACAAAACGTTGATGAGTTCCGGTGCGAGAAACAGGTGCGTCTGTCCACAGCCGGTTTCCTGCATGCAGCTTTTCAGAGAT
This sequence comes from Methanomassiliicoccales archaeon, assembly GCA_027365715.1. The sequence continues at coordinate 8,834 of DAHXLZ010000200.1, forward strand.
TGTGCTTGAGAGCCATCTCCTGAATAATTTCTTCAGGAGTGTGCGGAAGATTCTCTTCATGACCTGTTGGGACGAAACCGCGGCTAACTTGGATTTTCGCAGACGGTATGAACGTTGATCTTCTTGTGTGTTTCATGCGATTTCAATTTTCAGTCTCCTGTTTCCCAGGTATGGTATTTCCATCCCTTTCCACTGCTCCGCCGCCTCAAGCAGCAGCGGTGGAAGTGCATTAAAATACCGTGGCTTCAGAACCGGGCAATCAGGATTGAGATAGCCTGAAAAACGATTGGAATATCATATAACTTTTGGACGCGAAAATCCAAGTTAGAAGGAGGAGTGTCAGAGTTGAATCAGCAGACTGCTGTGAAATCTATGATTGCCCGCGAAGCGCCGATATCTCACACCGTGGATCATGTGTCGAAAAAGAGGCAGGATGCAGCTGTCAGTAACCCAGACAGGTTTACGTGGACCGAAGCGGCAACGCATTGCACACCGACGTTCAATTGTCCGGCAAGAAATCAGGTTGCGATAAGCTTCGGTTTTGCATCACTATTCCATGATTCTACGCCATATCTCTTAACCTTGTCAATGTCGATGCCGCGTTTACGGCATAAATGTTCTATTCCACGCAGCATCAGCCATCCTCCCGCTGGTATGAGGCTGGCCATACTGACCCTGGACATTATACCGCCATAGCCGGAAGCGGAGGAATCACGCGCCGAAATCTTCGCGAGATGCCTGTATGCTGCATAATATACTGCGAGCTGAGACTCATTCAACTGAATCTGGGAATATCCCCGGTTCTTGATCAAACCAAGCGGCACATTCTGCATGGGCGTCATTGTGAATTCAAACGGATTGCCGTCAAACATGGAGTTGCTGAGCCTGTTTATCAGCTCAACAGTTTCCCAGTTGTCCTCCTCAGTTTCCCCTCTCTGCCCTACCTGACAGGTGAATGCAGGTCTCCAGTAATTCCGGTTGAAATTATGGACACCCCACCAGATTATGTCCTGCCAGCTTCCATCCGAGCCTATGTGCAGAGGCAGGGTCTTGTTCGGCATGTGTATCTTCGCAAGCCGCTCGCTTCCCGTTTCGACACCGACCTGAATACCTATCCAGTTTGTAGGACCTGCCCTCGCAATCGCGCTCAGTTTGCTTATAAGCGCAGGATATGACGCGGGAATCGATATCCGTCCATGTGTTGGATTCGTTGTCCTGATGCCCGGAACAGACATTATGCCTGAAAACAATTCAACCAGAGCATCGCTGTCAGGCTCGAACATCTTTCCGTGTTTATATGCGAATATCTCATCAGAGTGGAGCCATGCGTTGCTTTGCCCTCCCTTGTTAACATTGACCATAATTTCCTTCTTGATCTTCTCAAGCGGGTAATACCTTGACGGTCTGAGCGTCACTTCGCAGAAGTCGCATCCGACACCGCATCCCCTCATTACTTCAGTCAGGCTCTTCATAGACGGTTCTACAATATCTGGTATCTGTTCGAGCGAAGGATAGTTCCTGCTTCCGGGCTTCCTTGTTATGAAGCGCCCGTCGTCCCTGTAGGCTCTGTGAAAATTTTCGTCAAAGCTCATGTAACCACTGTAAAACCTGCTGGAATCCAGGCTGTTGGCAGCTACATCTTCAAACAACTCTGCTGCAATATCGTCCGATTCCCCCTGAAATGCATAATCGATTTTACACAAATCCAGTTCTTCCGGAAACAGGGTGAACTCCCATACTCCTGGTCCGCCCACAACGAGTTTCGCATTCTTTCCCTTTCTTGCAGCGTTTATTTTTTCCATCAGCAGGTACCATTCCCTTCTGACCCAGGGGTAACCCCTGGTCTCAAAGAGCACAGTGAATGAGACAGTAAGCGGACCGGTTCCGAGAGGGTCCATCGTGCTTACGCCAATTACCTTTGTGCCATCATCGATAAAATCAGACAGGTGATCCTTGTGCGCCACAACCACATCGCGTCTGCTGTTGGATTTGAGAAGGGCCGCCTCCAGTTTTCTGAGTGAGTACGGGGCATACTTTGCCCTGCCGTCCGGCAAGGCAGGCGAAGAATTACCTTTCAGATAGTTATAAAATATTTCCGGGAGAACATTCGAAGGCGCACACGAAAGGAAATCCAGCAGCGGGAAGTTCCTGTAATCGTAAGTCAGTGTTGAGTCCGAAACCAGCACGTACTTTGCCATATTCATTCCCCTTGTTTTACCAGCATTCACCAGTACAGACGGCCAAAGACGCAGGTTCTGAAATGTACGCAGTTTGAAAGTTGAGCCTGTGTCCTTACCTGTGGAGATTTGCAACGGCGACTGATCTGTGCCTTCATTCATACGTGCTGCAGATTAATAAATTTGAGCCTAACCCGGCAGGTCAGCCGGATTGAGAGCCGGGCTTGCATCAGGATGGCTGAAACGACAGCATGCCGGCGGAAATCATGCATGAATTTGTCACCCGGCCGGCATGTGCTGATTCAAGAGCTTCTGTCCGTGACAGCGTTCATGTGCGCCCAGGGTCAGGTGATGTCGGTCAAACTGAAAACTGAGGTATTGCGGGAGCCGGTCACACGCCGCAGTGAACACATATTCTAACAACATAGAATCCGAACAGCGTAAACATAATGCTCGCATGGTTCTTGTCTGAAGATGAAGATGAAGAAGAGGAGTCTGGATCAGTCAAAGATATTACAGATAAGGTCATTTTGAATTCACAGAAAAGTGTGAATTGAATGACTGAACTGAAGGCAAACGGAGAAATGATAAAATACCAGGGCAGCACGGGCCAGATAGACGCGTATCTTGCAGAACCCGAAGCCCGCGGCAGACATCCCGCAATTGTGCTCATACATGAGATATTCGGTCTGAATGAGCATACTAAGGACGTTGCGGACAGATTTGCACGGCAGGGGTATGTGGTTCTTGCACCTCATCTTTTCTCGAGTGAACATGCTCCGCCAGGGATGACTGTTGAAAATATCAACATGACGATGAAATTCATGATGTCCCTTCCACCGGAGAAGCAGAGGGATATGGAATTCGTTCAGGGGGAACTCTCCAGATATGATGAGAACAAGCGGGGTGTCATACAGTCGCTGATGGGCTCATTGTTCAGTCTGCCCAGACAGAAGCTTGGTGAAGAACTATCAGCAGGCATAGATTTTCTCAACACCAGAGACAATGTCTTAAAAGGAAAAATTGGCAGCGTCGGTTTCTGTTTCGGTGGTGCAATGTCGGCTGAAGCAGCATGCACAGGCAAGACTGCCGCATCAGTAATCTTCTACGGTCAGAATCCGGAGCCCCTGGAGCGAGTCAGAAACATAAACGGACCTGTTCTCGGGCTCTACGGTGGAATAGACAAGAGGATCAATGAACATCTGCATGAACTTGTGAAAGCGCTTGTTGATTACGACAGGATTTTTGAAATAGTCGTCTACAGGGGAGCGGCGCATGCATTCTTTAACAACACTGGCCGGAATTACAATGAAGAGGCTGCAGAGGATGCCTGGGAGAGGGTGTTGAGATTCTTCTCAAAGCACCTCAATAAATAAGAAGGACCGGCAGCCTCTCCATATACTCAGGCACTGAGCATTGACTGTGCATTTGCTGCATGTGCCGATGATGCCGGCAGATGGTGATTCAAATGAAAATAGGAATAATTGGTGTGCCCATGGACCTGGGTCAGAAAAGGAGAGGCGTAGATATGGGACCGACCGCAATGCGCATTGCCGGTCTCGTTGAACGCCTCTCAGATCTCGGCCACGCAGTTGTTGATTTCGGCAATGTTCCCGGCCCCGACAGATCCACTGCAAGGCACGGAGTGGAAAGCGCGCGTTACCTGGACGACATACTGAAGATGTGCAATAATATTGCAGAGCAGGTGTCACTGTGTGTTTCTGAAGGAATGATGCCTCTGATAATAGGCGGTGACCAGAGCGTCTCCATAGGAACATTCGGCGGGCTTGCGCCACACGGAACTGAGAGAGGAATAATCTGGATAGATGCGCATGCAGACTTCAACACACATGAAACGACGCCGTCCGGCAATGTCCATGGAATGGCGCTCGCAGCGATACTTGGCCATGGTCTTCCGCGCCTTTCAAATTTCAGGAAAATCTCACCAAAGGCGCTGGAGAGAAATACCGTCATTGTAGGCTGCAGAAGCATAGACGAGGGAGAGGATGAACTGCTTTCCAGATCCAAAATAACAGTTTACACGATGAAGGAAGTGGACGAAATGGGCATTGCGGAAGTGATGGAGCAGGCAATACACATTGCACGAAGAGGGATAAAGAATGTTCACGTCAGCTTCGACATTGACGTTCTGGATCCGAGAGTGGCTCCCGGAACCGGAACACCGGTTCCGGGCGGCCTGACCTATCGGGAGGCACACCTTGCAATGGAGATGCTGAATGAGGCCGGCATTGTTACATCTGCCGAGCTGGTTGAAGTTAACCCTATCCTCGACTATGAGAACAGAACTGCGGAGATTGGCGTGCAGCTCCTGGAATCGCTCATGGGCAAAAGGATACTCAGACAGAAGAGGAAATGAGGAGCCGTGGAACAGGTCTGGAAAAGAACAAATACGGGGCTCGCACAGCACAGTGCATATTCTGCCAGGGAACTGAATAGATGAACGGAGAAAGAAATGCAAATGCAGACCTGTACCTGTTGGTTTTATCGAGAGGTGCGAGAAGTTTTGCCGGTGGAATACTTTCCGTAATAATCGGTCTCTACTACAAATATCAGCTTCATCTGTCGCTGACGCTGATCGGCATACTGTTTGCAGTCGGTGCGCTGTTCACACCGCTTCTCACACTTGTAATCGGAAGGTATGCCGACATACACGGAAGGAAGAAGTTACTCCTCCTGACGCTCGCTTTCCTTCCAGTCGCAGTACTCATCATGCTGCTGACAGACAATTACCTGCTTCTTGCGATATCCGCTGCACTGGGTGGATTCGGCATAGCAGGAGGTCTTGTTGGCGGCGGAGTAGGCGCGTCTGTCGCACCGATGCAGACGGCTTTGCTTGCTGAAAAGACCAACTCAGGCAACAGGACTATGGTGTTTTCGGCATTCACAATAATGTCGAGCATCACGGGCTCCGCGGGAGCCCTCCTATCCAATCTGAATAACTATGATACACTTTTCGCTGTTGCTCTCGTCTTCTCCGTAGTATCCTTCGCAATGGTAATCCCGATCAGGGAAAGTTTCAGACCAAGGACTGTCACAGCCGGTGAAAAGAGGACGAGCAGAGTTGACATGAAACTGATTAAGAAATTTGCCACCACAGGAGCGCTGAATGGCGCAAGCCAGGGGATGATAATACCGTTCCTGCCGATAATTCTCAGGCATCAGTTTGTCATGTCCAACGGCATGATTGGAGATCTCTTTGCCGTAGGCGGTGTTCTGACTGCATCCTCAATGATATTCACTCCATACCTGACGTCAAAGCTCGGGTTCGTACGGTTCATCATAACAACACGGACAATATCGACAGCATTCGCGTTGCTGTTTCCGTTTTCCCTCTCCCCCCTGATGGCTTCAGCCAGCTACCTCATATTCACGATGTTCAGGGCAATAGCAATGCCTTCACAGCAGTCACTGATGATGAACCTCGTGAGCGAGCAGTCAAGGTCGTTTGCAACCGGCTCTAACCAGTCGGCCCGCCTCTTCCCCTCGGCCGGTGCCTCACTGTCATCTGGTGCCATTCAGGATGTCTTCCCGGTCTTCGTTCCGTTCGAAATAGCATTCATACTGAACAGTCTCAATATTTTCCTGTACCACCACTTTTTCGGCAGCATGCCTGAAGCAAACAGAATCGTGTCACACATGCAAGAGTGAGGATTGGCAGTATTCCATTTCCATATGTTGCGTGCAGCTATACACCGGGATGCGCACTGGCAGCGGCAGAAAACATCTGCGGCAATATCGCGTACAGCACATCAGACACTGAGTTCGTCCAGATATCCGCTTATGTCGGCGACCGGCTTCCTGTTACTGTCTCCGAGCCTCTGTTTTGCCGGCGGGCATTCGATGTAATCCGGAACGCGATCCATTATGCGCTCTCCGTAGGTTGGTGTCTCCGCATTCCTGTAGAATAGACCAATCGGGATACGATCGCCCCATTCAGTTGCACGCCTGAACGCTTCGAGCATTACAGTCTCGGCGTCCCTGCCCTTCTCAGTGTTGACATTGGGCTCGTAGCCTGTTCCCTCGAGCGTGTAAACCCTTGGAATGGCCCTGCCGCTGTTCTCCGGCGCCCTGTCTTCTCCGTTGTACCATTCCTTCGAGTTTATGTCATTGTAAGTTGGACATGGCTGGAGCACATCAACAAAAGCCGTGCCTTTGTGGTCTATGGCCTGTTTGATGATTGATTTCAGGTGCTGGACATTGAATGAATATCCTCTGGCAACGAATGTGTAGCCGCATGCCATGGCCAGTACAATCGGATTTATGTTGCTGGTTATGTTCGGAAAATTGAGCCCTTTTGTCTTGGTGCCAAGCTTCAGCGTAGGAGATGCCTGGCCCTTTGTCAGCCCGTATACACCGTTGTCATAGATTATGTAGACCATGTCCACATTTCTCCGGCCCGCACTCACAAAATGGCCCGCGCCAATGCCCATACCATCGCCGTCACCGCCAACAACAACGACGTTGAGGCGCGGATTTGCCAGTTTTATCCCTGTCGCGAAAGGGAGGGGCCTGCCATGGAGCGTGTGTATACCGGTGACGTTGACGTAATGCGGTGTTTTGCCGGAGCAACCTATGCCGCTCACGACTACTGTGTCATTGAGTTCCAATTTCGTTTCAGCAAGCGCCATCTGCACTGCAGTGAGTATTCCGAAATCGCCGCAGCCGGGGCACCAGTCATTATGCACATCTGTCCTGTAGTCTGTAAGTTTAAGTACCATGTGTAAGCACCACCCTCTTACCTGATTTGCCGTCAAGAATCGACAGCAGCGACGCATGAACCTCATCGACTGTTATCGGCCTGCCGTTGTATTTGACAATGCGGTATTCGGAAAGTATGCCGGTATATTCGGCCATCACGTCCGCAAGCTGGCCGACGTAGTTCATTTCCATCACAGCCAGTTTTCCGGCCCTGCCTGCTAATTCTTTTACCTTCTCCGCAGGGAACGGAAGTATGAGCCGCATCTGAAGGAAAGCAACCTTCTTTCCCTCCTTCCTGAGCTCTTCCATCGCCTCCAGAATGGCTCCCTTTGTTGAGCCCCAGCTCACTACGAGCAGGTCTGGATTCTTATCGCCAAAGTAGTTGAACTGTTCACCGGCCGGTATCTCCTTCAATGCGAGATTCAGTTTGCCCATTCTCTTTTCCATCATCAGATCACGCAGAACGGGGTCCTCCGTTATGTGCCCGAACTCTGTGTGCTCATCGCCGGTATTCCAGAAAATTGCACCAGGAGTGCCTACTGGAATCCTTGGGCTGATTCCATTCTCTGTGAATTTGAAGCGTTTGTATTCCTCCCCTTCTTTCAGCACAAAAGGCGTTCCGTCCCCCATGAAAAGGCCCCGATCTATATTCATTCTGGACGGCTCGAAGTACGGAAGAACGGCTGTGCTGTTAGCAATAGCCTTATCTATAAGGTGGATAACAGGCAGCTGGTAATGTTCGGCGTAGTTGAACGCATTGTTGGCATCATAAAAGCATTCTTCCATGTCCCCTGAGCAGAGTACTATGCGCGGGAAATCTCCGTGACCGCCGTACATTGAGAATTTCAGGTCGCCCTGTTCGTGCCTCGTGGGCATTCCGGTGGATGGACCTGCGCGCTGATAGTTTGTGATGACCACAGGCACCTCATTGATGCCTGCCCAGCCGATTCCCTCTGCCATGAGGGAGAAGCCTGGGCCCGATGTGCATGTGGCTGTCCTGACGCCTGCCAGAGCGCCTCCTATGGCCATCGTTATTGCTGCAATTTCATCTTCAGTCTGCACAATCACGATGCTGCCCCTCTTACCATCCTGATTCTTCATCGGGAAGCTTTCGTACTTTTCCAGGTAAGTGTTCTCATCTGCGGCCGGCGTTATAGGGTAATAGGTCTGGAAGCGCATGCCTCCTGCAACCTTGCCGAGCGCGACTGCCTGATTGCCGTTGAGCAACATCCGCTTCTGTCCATCCCTGGGAAGTTTTTTGAGCGTGTATCCCAGCACTTCATGGAAGTTTCCTTTGAAATATTCATAAGTAATCTCAGCTGCAGTCTTGTTTATTGCAGCAACACTCTTCTTTCCGCCGAATATACTGTCTATTGAGCTCTTCAGATCCTCGATATCAAGCTTGAGCAGCGCGAATGAGGCTGCCACGGCGATCACGTTGACCATTCTGCCCAGGATGCTCATCCTCTTTTCTCCGGTTTTCGAAGATATTGAGTTAAGCAGTGAGCTGTACTGCACAGGATAGACATTGACGCCGCGTTTTCTGCAGTCTTCTATCAGAGTGTTTATTGTGGGAGGAGAGGAGGGGAAACGGTTCGCAATTTCATCCCTGATCCTGCGCTCAATTGTGGGAATGTCCTCCACCTTCTTGTTAGTCAGGGCAGAGTCGTATATCAGAGCGCCTCCTTTAACCACCTCGTCGAAATGCCTTGCAACGGTTTCATCGTCGAAGGTGGCGAGTATATCAATCGAATCATGAAGCGCGAATGTCTGCCTGCTTTCTGCCCTGACGACAAAATAGCTGTGCTCCCCCTTAATATTGGAGAAATATTCTCTTTTTCCCATCACCCACAATCCGCTTTCGGCACAT
>DAHXLZ010000204.1 GCA_027365715.1 Methanomassiliicoccales archaeon
ATGAGACTTTGTTTCAACAAAAAAGGACACTCCGTTTTTAACCAGCATATCAACTTCCTCCCCTCCTCTGACAGTTCTTGATGATATGTCCCAGCCTGCCTTCTCTGCGTAGTCTTCCGTTCTATCCATGACTCTATCTTCTAAAAGTCTGCCCAGCGTGTTTCCAAGCGAGCCCCGTTCCTTGCTCGCCGTAGCAAACCCTTCATGCATTTCTCTGATTACTGCATCAAATTTCCTGTCATGTTCTTCGAACTTCTTGTTGGCTGCAGCAAAACCTTCATGCATTTCTCTGATTAATGCGTTGAACTTTTCGTCCAGTGCCTGGAATCTGGAGTTCGCTTCCTCAAAGCGCTTTTCAATTGTCCGCTCGAAAGAGTCCAGCCTGTCGTCTAATGCAGGGTGAACAACAACCCCGAACTCCCTGGCCATGTCGGGGTTCTCTTTTAAGAAGTCTATGATCTTCTTGACTTCTTCTCTGGAGATTTCCATCATTAACAATATCACCTGATGATGGATATTTAATTATTCCTGGGAGATAGCCATTTGATCATTCGATGAACGGGCATTGATCTGGACTGAAAGAATGGCTCGCTTACCCCGGCCTGAAGACCGTAGAATGCGCTCGGCACTCTTTCAATGTGCTGTTTCTGTAAGTGGAGTCATTTACCGTGCTCCAGAGACCGTTGACAGGATTCAGAAGCACTATCTGTGTAGAGACAAAAGACAGAGCGACAAGCAAGGCGATCATCGCTACAAGCCACCTGTTCTTCATCATGTGGTAATCTGCTCCAGGCTTATCAAAGTGAGCGTGTTCTGTCAACTTTTCGTTGACTTCCACCCATCCGCTCCGGTGATTACCGGAATCATCCTTTCTTCTTCCGGGTTCCATCTCATTGATTCAGCCGGAGGGCCTTTTGAACGATCGAGCATAAACCGCCCCTTCCCTGATATGTTTATTGCCGTATTGACATTCCTGTCTGTGCGCTATCCGTAACGGGCACACCGGCCGTCCCTCGCACTGAATTTGAACGCTCCGCGCATCTCCAGTGCCTGGAGCTTGCGCCCATTGCCTCATTCTCCGGGAGCACGATGACGGGCATGCCTTCCCATGCGGTCCTGCAGGTTATCTGCCTCTCAGTCTCTCCTGCCCATGCGACACCGTTGGCCGTGTCCCCCGTCCTCTTTCCCTTACCGTCGCCTTTCCTGAACAGCCTGTACCTGATGCCCGCGATGTCTTCGAGCACGATTGCGGTGTTTGCAGTTTCCCCAGCTGCAACCATGTCTTGGTGATCGCATGAATGAACTGCCCGGTGCGGTTACGCTTCCTGCGCCCGTGCTTCGATTCAATCTTCGACTCTTGCAGCAACTCCGGCTTCGCGAACGCATGATGGGTTAAATACTGCCAAAGCAATGTTTTCGAAGATATGAAATGACAGCATCTGCAGATTTGGAAAATCAGAGAAGGCAGTCGCTCAGAACCTACGCAAGAATAACGCTCCTGTTCCGGGCAGCTCTTGCCGCCGGCTTTGCCCTCCTCCTGGCCAATCTGATTGTTCAGTACATGGCATCGATGACAATATTGTCTGAAATATCCGTTCTTGGAAACAACGGGCTGACAAATAATAATTTCACTTACCTGAACAGATTGCAATTATACGGTTTTTTGGAGTACCTCCTGTATTTTGCCATCTACTTCGTTGTTCTTGTGGTCTTTTCTGCGTCCCGTGATTATATCCGCAACAGGACCATTGAAATTACCGGGATAACGAATTACGCAGAGATCAAGCGCATCGTGAAGCAGAACGGCGGTCTGCTTAAGCTCAGTTTTTCCAGGTGACGATCGTCCTTCATTTCCCGAATTGATATTTCATTCCCGGAAGGTCGCGAATCTCCTCTGTATCGCGCAGCAATGGTTTGATTAACAGCATTCCGATGCACCTGCTGAAATCCCGTTTTCCCCGGACATCATTCATATGACTTCGAAATAACGCACTCTTGATGGTCTGATGTAAAACCGGAGCTCCTTGCCTATCTCGAAGGGAGACTCGGCAAAGGTGAAAATTTCCAGACTGTCGCCGTCCGACGGCGATGCTATGATCTTGAAGAGGCCGCCACTGTAGCTTACAATTCTCACACGTACTTTGCCGAGCATGACCCACTCTTCGGATTCCCGCTCCTGCATATCGGACTCGAATCTTATGTCCTCCGGCCTTACGCCAATGTTATATGCCGCCCCCTCCTTCAGCGTACCGGTGTTTGGTAATGGTATTCTGAACCTGCCTATCTCCAGTCCCGC
>DAHXLZ010000218.1 GCA_027365715.1 Methanomassiliicoccales archaeon
TCCAGCTGTTTTTCAGGGAATTCATACATCCTGCCATAGAACACAATGTCTTCTGAAAGCGATGAACGTGAAATACATGGAATCACACCTCCGCGGAATCTCGTAACGGTGGATGCCGCGAGATGCAAAGGTTGCGAACTCTGTGTCGTCGCATGCCCGCGGGGCAACATGAGTCTTTCTTCGGATTTCAACAGTGACGGATACCATTACGCCGTTTTCAATTATGTGGGAGTTAAGGGAGAATGCACAGGCTGCGGCATATGTTACTGGGTCTGTCCGGATTTTGCGGTGTCTGAGATCAGAAGTTTGAAGGCGGTGTGAGCCGGTGAGCAGAAGAGATCTTGTCAAGGGGAATGAGGCAATCGCATATGGTGCGCTGCGGGCGGGCCTCAACGCATATTTCGCCTATCCGATAACACCGTCCAGTGAGATTCCGGAGACACTCGCTGCCGAGTTCGGCAATCCTGAATTCCCGGAATTCAGGGCGTTTCTGCAGGCATCAAGCGAGATAGAATCCATTAACATGTTAATCGGTGCCGCATCTGCAGGCGCAAAGGCGATGACTGCCACATCGGGCCCCGGTTTCAGTCTCAAGCAGGAGGGACTCTCTTATGCGGCAGCCATGGAAGTTCCTCTGCTCGTCGTAGACGTGAACAGGGCGGGCCCGGGCCTTGGAAATCTGGGTCCCGAGCAGAGTGATTACACGCAGGCCAAAGGAGGAGGACACGGCGGCCACAGGAATATAGTCCTCGCCCCGAACTCCGTCCAGGAGATGGCGACGTTTCCGCAGCTCGGGTTTCGGCTTGCGTTCAGATACAGGAATCCGGTGGTAATACTCGCGGATGCATTCATCGGGCAGCTCAAGGAAGACATCGTGTTTCCGGAAGTCGCACCGGAGAGTTACGACACATCATGGGCGGCAACGGGAAGCGCCGGCAGAGAAAGGCACCTCATACTGTCGCTGCACCTTGACTCAAATGAACAGAGAAGGCACACGGAACTGCTGATGAAAAAATATCAGGACGTGGCGACAAACGAGCGCAGGGCAGAGACATACATGACGGAAGATGCGTCCGTGGTTCTCATCGCATACGGCATAATGTCGAGAATGTGCAGGGAGGCGATCCATACGCTCAGATCGATGGGTGTAAAGGCAGGCATGTTCAGGCCCGTCACGCTTTTTCCGTTTCCGGACAGGGAACTTTTCACGATCGCCGGACACGTGGCGAAATTTCTGGTCGTTGAGCTGAATGGAGGGCAGATGATCCAGGACGTCAGACTGGCGGTCAGAGGTCTGTCTGAAATCCATTTCCTGAATGGCCTTGGCGGCATGATGCCGGAGCCTTCAGAGATCGCATCAAGGACGGTGAAACTGGCAAATGGCTAGTGCTGTGAACAGCGGGTACGAGCAGAAACTCGGTGTTCTGCCGACGCTGACGGGTATGAAGACACACTATTGCCCGGGATGCGAGCACGGGACGCTCACCAGGCTCATAGCCTCTGCCATACACAAGCTCGGCATAAGGGAGAAGAGCGTCATGGTCGATTCGGTCGGGTGCAGTGTTATGGCATCAGATTACATAGACATCGACCACGTCCAGGCACCCCACGGCAGGGCACCGGCCGTGATGTACGGTATCAAGAGTATGAGGCCGGATCTCATTGTATTCTCTGTCCAGGGAGACGGGGATGCGCTTTCAATCGGATTTCAGGAACTTTTTTATGCCGCGTTGAGAGGAGAACCGATGACAATATTTCTCGTCAATAACGGCATATACGGCATGACCGGAGGTCAGATGGCGCCCACCACACCGGAAGGCATGGTGACGACCACCACACCGTTCGGAAGAGATACTAAACATACCGGTTCCCCTTTCGATGCTGCAAAACTTCTGTCGATGCTGGAGCGTCCGGCCTACATCAGGCGTGCGGTGCTTTCCGTGCTCCCCGTTGAAACAAGGAAAGGGAGGGCGTACACATCAAGAGGTCCCGTGGAGGCTGTGAAGATTGTCGAAAACGCCTTCAGGGTACAGATGATGGGCGGCTTCTCGTTCGTTGAATTCCTCAGCACATGCAGCGTAAACTGGAAGATGTCTGTGCTCGACTCGAAAAAATATGTTGCTGATGTTATGTCAAAAATATTTCCGCCGGGCACATACAGGGACACTTTCGGAGTTGAATCAGGATGAGAAGGACAGAGATACTCATAGGAGGACAGGGGGGACAGGGCGTGCTTGAGCTGGGCAATTACATCGCGTACCAGGCACTCGCCGGCGGAAAACATGTCGCCTGCACACCATCCTACGGGCCGGAGAGCAGGGGCGGAAGGGTGAAATGCTTCGTTGTCATTTCCGACGGGATCATAGATTCGCCGATAGTGGAACATCCGGACTATCTCATTGCAATGAACATCCAGTCCATGGAGTTTGTGCAGAAACTCGTTCCGGGCGGGACGCTTCTCATGAACAGTTCGCTGATTGAATATGAAGCAGAAAGAAAGGATGTCGCCGTATTCAGGGTGCCCGCGACCGGAATTGCTGCAGGCATTGCCCGCAGCGGCCATTATGGCAAACAGGACACCAGGATAGCGGCAAACTGCGTCATGCTCGGATGCTACCTGGAGATTTCGAACGGCAGCGCGGACGACAGTGACCTCGAAGCTGTTTTCGATCATTTTCTGAAAGGGAACAAGTCCAGATTTGTGCCTGTCAACATGGAGGCAGCAAGACTGGGCCGGGCATATGCCATGCGCATGAAGTCTGCGGGGACGATGATGCCGCGGTATGATCGGGGTCTGGAAAACGTCCTGTCGATGCGTAACCGGTGATTTGAAACCTGGATGGAGCGTAGACCAGCTACCTGCACTTTACTGTAAGTCCATCCGTTGAATCGTGTTCACGCCCGGTTCATTCGTGGTGCTGTCTTCACCGGCATTGTTTTTGTCCGCCGGCATCGTTGAATATGCAGGTGGCACATGCTCCCTGTGTAATTGTTAATGAATAACATTAACAATTCCTATGAGGAAGTATATTCTGCAGATAATTGTATGGGTTTCAAATTCCTATGAAAATGATAGAGGTTGCCAATCTTACGAGAAAATTTGGCGATTCTACCGCCGTCGACTCGCTGACGTTCAGCCTCGACAGGGGAGAGATCTTTGGCTTGCTGGGCCCGAACGGTGCGGGAAAAACCACAACGGTGAGAATGCTCTGCTGCCTCATCTCCAAGACAGGCGGAAGTGCCAGGATTGGAGATCTGGACATCTCCGACAGGGACGATGCTATGAATATAAGGAAAATGATCGGTCTGGTTCCTGACAACGTTGGCCTTTATGAAACTCTGAGTGCTTATGCAAATCTTGTGTTCTATGGCAGGATGTATGAATTCCCTGAAAAACAGCTGGATGAAAATATTGAGAAATACCTTAAGATGCTTGATCTCTGGGATAAGAAAGATTCACCTGTAGGATCGTTTTCCAAGGGAATGAAACAGAAGGTATCACTGGCAAGAGCCCTGGTTCACGACCCGGAAGTGCTGTTCATGGATTAGCCCACTGCGAATCTTGATCCGGAAGCAGCGAAGACAATAAGGGATGTGATACTTGATTTGAGAAAGGAGAACAGGACAATTCTTCTCAATACCCACAACCTGGATGAAGCTCAGCGCATCTGCAACCGGATCGGGGTACTGAAAACCAGGCTCATCGCCGTTGACACACCGGGAAATCTGGCAAAACTTGTTTCCGGCAGGAAAACGGTGATCCTGCTTGAAGAAATGAACGACAGGATACTTGGAGCGGTCAGGGCTCAAAACCCAGGGAGCGTGGAAATAGAAGGCAATAGGATTGTTTTGGGCATGGCTGACCCGGATGGGGAAACGCCTGCGATTATCAGTGCCGTCGTTTCTGCAGGTGGCAAAGTCAGGTCAGTCAGCGAGACGGGTGCGTCACTTGAGGACATATACCTTCAACTTGTAAGGGAGTAGGAAAATGAGACTCTGGAAATCATGGATACTTGCGAAGAAGGATCTTGCGATCATGAGGAAACGCAGATCGCTTATGGCAGCCATTCTTGCGTTTCCTTTGGGGTTTGGCATATCGCTTTCGATGCTTATTGATTACATAATTATCAGGAAGTCTGCCACCGTAACAGTAGTCTCATCCCTTCTCGGGGCTTTTCCGTTCTTTTTCATAATTCTGTCGGCGCTGCTTCCGCTCTACATATCCAGCTACGGGATAGTGGGTGAAAAAACAGAAAAGAGCCTCGAGCCCCTGCTTGCCACCCCAACATCTGATGGCGAGATACTGATGGGCAAGTACATAGGTGCGTTCCTGCCGGTTCTGGCGTCGATTTACCTCGGATTGACAATTTTTATGCTGCTCACCGATCTGCTTACAGTTTCAAAGCTGGGGCACTACTTCTACCCGAACTGGGGCATGGCAATCGTTTACCTTTTAGGTGCCCCTCTCGCGTGCATTTACGGCGTCAGCACGGGAGTGTTTGTATCCTCCAAGGTGAACAACATTCAGGGTGCTTACCAGATCGGCGCATTTTCGCTCGTTCCTCTCTATGCACTATATGTTCTGGGAGAAATAGGCATAGTATCGCTGTCAAGCAATACAAATCTCCTCATAATTTCGGCAGGCCTTCTCGTTGCAGTTATTTTGATGTACATGCTCAGCAGGGCCACATTCAGCAGGGAAAAGATCCTGACCCGGTGGAAATAATCTGTCGTGGGGGTCAACAACGCATACCGCTTGAGGGAATCTGTGTAAAAACACCCTCTGGTCATCACCCCCTTAATGTTGGCGAAGATTTTCTCAAAGCGAATACACTGTTATTCGGCGGTACTGGCACAGGCAAATCCACATATCTCCACTGGCTTGCACTTACACTTATCAGAGAGGGAAGGGCGGTATGCGTTGTTGACCCCCACGGC
>DAHXLZ010000239.1 GCA_027365715.1 Methanomassiliicoccales archaeon
CAGGCATATCAGCGATGCATTTGACAGCATGACATACTACTCAATGAAATTCGTGAACAGGTTCCGTAGCAGGTACCACAGGCGCAGCATGGCTGAAACACGTTACTACATGGAGAAAGTGATATTCGGTGAGAGGCTCAGGTGCAGGAAACCAGTGAGCAGGAGAAACGAGGTGCTTGCAAGGGAGATTTGCCACAATGCTAGACTGCTCGCAAAGGGTGCCAGATCATGAGTTTATGTGCAAGGCCGATATTCACTCAGATATCATCCAGTTAAATGATACAGCGAATTTAATAACCGTATGGCCGAGGTCGTTACAATTTTCCTTTCCAATACCGGCATCGCCGTTTTCTCCGTTCTGATCATTAACCAAGGAAAATTCAACATGGGTACCTGTACCGGAAACCGGTCCGCACTTTCCGTAACCAGGGTGCATTTTACCGGTTTTTGACGTTCTATGCACCTGCTTCTTACGAATGCGTAACCGCCAGAATGCCGGTTTTATGAAATATATTATCCGACGGTGAATTTTTCCATAGTGAGCATTGTTGTATGATAAGAGCAGTAACGCAGCTCGAATATTCTGTAAAGCACAGCTTTCTGGCGGTAGGAATACTCGCCGTTTCAGTTAAGGATTGATCTGAAGTTAATATCCTTCCCGGCAAATATTTTGAGTAATGAGCGCGGAACTTCACTCCGATATGCTAGGGCATTCAGGCCGGTAGCCGTTCAATCATATCTCCCAAACGTCGACCAGACATGACACGCCCGGGGAAATCAAACGCCGTTGCCGTTCGCAGTTTAGCGTTCCAGCATTCGTTTTATTTGCCGAATCGGCGCAAGGCGTCTTCCATTGTGCTTAGCGCCCTATCCAGCATTTCCTTCTCTATTGTAAGCGGAGGTTCAATGCGCAGTACATGGTCACCATAATTGTAAAGCGGAATTGTTCCATTCCTGACGCATTCAAAGAAAACTTTTCGTGTCAGATCCGGATTCGGTTTCGCTGTTCTCTTGTCCTTTACAATCTCTATGCCCAGGCACAATCCGAGTCCCCTGACTTCACCTACATTGTCCAGTACTTCAAGTTCCTTGAGTCTTTTCAGCACTTCTCTTCCGAGGCGGGCAGATTTTTCCACCACCTTATCACGTTTCAGCAGTTCCAAAGTTTTAACACCAGCAGCGCATGCGGCCGGCATGCCACCGAACGTGGTTCCGGCTGCAACCGTTTTCCCTCCAAGTATATTTTCTGTTCCCAGGACTGCCGAAATCGGAAGAAGACCACCGCTGAGTGCTTTGCCGATCACCAGCAGGTCAGGGGAAACATTGAAATGCTCTATGGCCCACATTTTTCCTGTCCTGCCGAGGCCTGTCTCGACTTCATCCGCTATAAAGATCCATCCATGTTCATCGCACAATTTTCGCAGGCCGCTGACAAAGTTCGCCGGAGGGATCCAGATTCCTGCCTCGCACGCAACTGGCTCAAAAATCACGCCTGCTATCCTGTCAGGAGCGGCAACGTATCTCAGAACCTGGTTTTCTATGTGCTCCAGAAGGTGTTCGCCGAATTCAGTTTCACTCATGCCCGGATGTCTCCTGTATGGAAACGGATACGGCACATGAACTGCACCTCCCTGATAGGATTCCCAGTATCTGCGTTCCGAAGAGCTCAGGGAACCGATGACGCCCGCACCTATTGACAGTCCGTGATACTGCCCCATGAAACTCAGGATCATTGGTCTCTTACTGGTCTCCACCGCAAATTTGACTGCCGCCTCTGCGGCGCCTGTGCCTGAGAGCTCCAGGAACACACGTTTCAATTTTTTCGAAGGACTGACAGAAAGCAATCTCTTTCCAAGTTCTATCATCGGAACATGTGGATTCATGAAATAGATAAGAAAGCCATACTGTTTCAGCGTCTCGATAGCGGCATCCAGAATTTCCGGATTCGCATTGCCCACGTTATTTGTTGCCCACTGGCTGGTTAGATCTATGAACGAATGCCCTTCGACGTCCGTAACAGTCGATCCGGATGCGCTGGAAATAACGATACTGGCAAGGCGTGTAGAATCGCCCCAGAAATACTTCGGAAAAATATTCCGATACTGTTTCCAGTAGCTGTCAGGTCCAGTGCGCCCGCCGAGTCGACTCTGCTTCATTCCGCCCGGTGCAGCTGAATCAGCTTGTGTTCTGTCTTCAGTTTCCCTGAAATGTTTTTCCCTGTTCATTACACCACGTCACCGAATGATATGTGTGGCCTTTTTATTCGCCCTTATCTATGTTCAGTTTAATTCCAAACTCTTCGAGCCTCTTGAGGAAATACTCCGGATCTACACACGCTTCCGGAGGAATCATACCGTGTCTGTTTATTTTTCCGCTTACAATCATCTCGGCTCCTATTGCTGCAGACGTTCCTGTGAGGATGTGGCCACCCACAGCCTTCCATTCTTTTCTTGAAAACGAAAGTGCACAGGCGCTCCTGCTCGAAGTTTTTCCATTGCTGACGCCTTCCACACGAACCAGCACCCCGCTTACATCTGTAATTTCACCTGGCGAGTTGCTTGACTGGTACCTGCTCAGATATGGATATATTCGATACAGTCCTGATAGCCGACCTTGACGAACAACGCATAGATTCTATGATTCACTCAATAGGCTCTGGAAAGATTTCAGGACAAAAACTGGACTTCAGGATCGGCGACGATATCGATAGAGTCCTTTCAAGGGCCGACGTTGCAGTGAATTGCAGTTGGGATGATTTCAATCAGATTGTTACGGATGCCGCTCTCAGAACATCCACAGACATGGTTGATCTCTCTTCAAGCATGTCCGGTTCTGAACTTCTACAGATTGGAAGAAACGCGGAAGCGCTTGATGCAGGCATCACCGTAATACTGGAACTCGGTGTCGATCCCGGCATAAGCAATGTTCTGGCAAAAAAGCTCACCGAAAACATGGAGAGAGTGAGTTCTGTCCGCATCCGTGATGCAGATAGGGATATTGGAACAGTGGAGCACCCTTTCAGATTTACAGTAAGAGGGGTACTCGAAGAGTGGACGTGGGATGCGGTAACGTGGCAGAGCGGAGGCTACAGACTTGAACCCCCGCTGAGCAGATGGGAGGATACTGTCTTTCCTGAACCTATCAACACGATCAGGACATACCTCACTCCTCATGAAGAGCCGATTACTCTTCCTAAATTCCTTGGTAAGCCCGTCGATTACGTTGATTTCATGCTGGCGCAACCGTATGAAATGTTTTCGGTACTGAAACGGCTTGGTCTCCTTGAAAAGAAGAAGGTCAGGATAAATGATGAAACAAATATATCGCCTTACGATTTTCTGGCCAACTATCTGAGCAGGTCCAGTGCGCCCGCCGAGTCGACTCTGCTTCATTCCGCCCGGTGCAGCTGAATCAGCTTGTGTTCTGTCTTCAGTTTCCCTGAAATGTTTTTCCCTGTTCATTACACC
>DAHXLZ010000240.1 GCA_027365715.1 Methanomassiliicoccales archaeon
CTTCTCGGACTCCTTGCAGACGTAGGCAAACAGATTGGCCATTTCTATTCGGGGCATAAATCCGAACAGGCACTCAAGAATGCGATGGAGATGATGGCATCCTACATGCAGAACAGCATGGATGCAACCGCAATTACAGATAGGGATGGAGCGATACTGGAAGTCAATCCGGCGTTCGAAACTCTTTATGGCTGGAAATCCGGAGAAATCAAAGGCGGCAGACTTCCCATAATACCAGCTTCCTTTGAGGAAGAGCACCGCCGAAAGGTGGAAGAGGCACTCAATGGCAGGAGCACACGTTTTGAAGCTGTGAGGCTGAAAAAGGACGGCACTCTTGTGGAAGTCGCCATAAGTCTCTTTCCACTGCGTGATGAAGCAGGCAATATCTACGCTGTCGGTTCATCGACGAGAGATGTGTCTGAAAGTAAGAAGTTACGGGACGTTCTGCACCTGCACGATGCCGTGCTGAAAACTTCGCCATATATGTTCATTATACTCGGGAACGACAAGGAATCCGGAAACAGGGTGGAATTTGCAAATCCATCGTTCCTGGAAGCTACCGGCCTCACTGAAACTGATGTGACCGGTGTTGAATTCGGCAAGGTGATCGAAAGCATCATTCCACAGTCGGGAATCAACACAATGCTGGAATCAATGTCAAGAGGCAGCCGTTATTCGACGGATTCTCAGTTCAGGAAACATTCAGGCAGTAATATCTGGGTTCATATTGATCTTTCGCCGGTAGTCTCAGAGAATGGTGTTGTAGGCCACTGGGTGTGCGGGATGAGAGATGCAACCGAAGTCATTTCGAGCCGGGAGCAGCTCAGAGAGGCCAATGAAAAGTTGAGACTTATTGCGGACATCGACAGGCACGACATAAGAAACAGTCTTCATTCTATACTCGTATCTGCTGAAGCAGGTTTGCTTTATAGCGGCGACGAAGCCGTCATGAAGAGTTTCAGGGGCATCAAAGATGCGGCCCGTCGCATCAGCGATCACATCGAACAGTTCAAAAATATCCGGACGAGCATCGAAGATGAGGATGTACGATGGCTCGATTTAAACAATGCAATATCACACGCTCTGCCTGGTTTTGATATCGGAAAGGTGAAACTGACCGTGGACGTCGGCGATACAGAAATCCATTCAACGCCCTTTCTCGAGAAAGTGTTTCACAACCTTATCGACAACTCATTGAGGCACGGCGAAAGTGTTTCCAGAATCTCTATTGTGGCAAGGCGCCACGGTGATTCTCTGAAAGTAGTCTATGCGGACGATGGCCACGGTATACCTGATGAAATGAAACAGAGTATATTTGCGGGGAAACTTTCAGACAGAAACGCCCATGGTCTGTACCTTGTCAGAGAACTGCTTGAATCATGTGGCATGGCAATATGTGAAACAGGTGAATGTGGAAAGGGTGCGCGTTTCGAGATAACTGTACCTGCCTCCGGTTTCAGAAGTTCTGAGACTGGGCAGTCAGTTTAAGGTCTGGCCCTGCGGAGGAGGCGCTTCAATGCATCTTTCCCGTGCTGTTTTCGACTGTTTTGCACTTCAATTGAATTATCCACCGAAGCTGTTTCATCAAATGTTTATATTTTGACCGCCTTCGTCTGTCAGTGAATGGCCTGTGTATCGGCGTTGATATCGGGGGCACCTTCACAGATGCAGTCGCATACGACCGTTCAAAGCATTCTTTCACATTCTTGAAGCTGCGTTCATCAGCAAGACCGGATGATAGTGTTTTCGAAGCAATTTCGGCAGTGTCCTCTTCGCATCCACACATCGAAGTAATATTTCATTCAACTACGATTGCAACCAACGCACTGATCACCAGAAAGGGGTGGCCAAATGTTGCGATGATTACAACCGAAGGATTTCGTGATGTCCTTGAAATCGGAAGACAGCGCAGGCAGGATCTGTACAACCTGCGTGTGGAAAAGCCCCGGCCAATTGTTCCGCGCAGCCGTCGCTACACCGTCAGTGAGCGTGTCGACAGCAGCGGTGCTGTTATTATGCCGGTCAGGAGAAACGAGATGCTGAATGTGGCAAAATCGATACTCAAAGAAGACATAGACATCGTTTGCGTTTCATTCATAAATTCCTACATAAATGCGGCGAATGAGCACCTGGCCAGACAGATGCTTGAAGCCGAAATCGGGCTACCTGTCATCTGTTCCGCAGATGTCGATCCGCTGCCGAAGGAATATGAGCGTTTCAGCACAACGGCAGTGAATGCGCTGCTTCAGCCGATTGTGGCAGCCTATCTTGGCCGTCTTGGGCACAGACTCTCAGAAATTTCTGGAAAGTGTCCGCTCTATATCATGCAGTCCGACGGTGGCGCAACCACTGTGGGGGCAGCTATGGAGAGGCCAATCTCCATCATCGAGTCTGGTCCTGCCAGCGGTGTTGTCTCGGCCCTCGCCCTCGGCAGATTGACAGGCAGACGCAATCTTCTGACTTTTGATATGGGCGGCACGACTGCCAAAGCAGGAATAATACGCAATGGCAACATAGAATTTTCCCGTGAATTCGAAGCGGCTGGAAGAACACACAGCGGGCGCTCCATCAGGGGAAGCGGTTATCCAGTTCGATTTCCGTTCATAGACCTTGCAGAGACCAGTTCCGGCGGCGGATCCATTGCATGGATCGACGCAGGCGGTTCGCTGAAGGTGGGACCGGGGAGCGCCGGATCGATTCCCGGCCCTGTCTGTTATGGTTTCGGAGGCACGTCCCCGACCATTACTGACGCCTGCCTTGTTCTGGGCCGTCTTGGCGAAAACACTCTTCTTTCCGGAGAAATGCACATTGACAGAACTGTGGCATTCAGGGCAATAGAGGAAAGCATTGCAAAACCACTCTCGATCAGCACGGTTGATGCTGCGCTCTGGATTACCGCTCTTGCAAACGACCAGATGGCCAGGATAATGAGGATAGTCAGCGTGGAGCGCGGCCTTGACCCGCGCATGTACGAGATTGTAGCATTCGGTGGCGCAGGACCGCTGCACGCAGCTGAAATCGCCATGTCACTAGGTGTAGACTCGATCATAATTCCTGCTGCTCCGGGACTCTTTTCTGCCTACGGCCTGATTGCTGCGGATTTGAAAAGGGAATACCAGCGATCGGTGATGAAACCGATTCAGGAAATTGAAGATACAGACGTTAATGAAATGTTTGGAGGGCTTGAGGAAAATGCCAGACTGGACATTGAAAGGGAGGGCATCAATGCCGGGAATGTGTCTTTCTTGAGAACGGTGAGTCTGCAATACTCCGGCCAGGGTTTCACAATTACCATTCCTGCCTCCTATAAGGGTGTAAACGGTCTGCATGGCTCCGGCAGACAGATAACACTTCAGCTCGCCTCTCTGTTTCACAGAAGACATAAGCAGATTTATGGCTATTCATCGGCACGTGACCCGGTGATTGCCGTTTCCTTTAATCTGACATCTGTTGTTACTATGCCACGTCCGGTCACATCGAAGGCTAAGATGAAGACAGCAAAGATAAGCGGCGAGGCATTCAAGGAAGATAGGGAAGTTGTATTCACACACGGCACAAAGATCAGCCATGTCTATGACAGGAAACGACTATCCTTCGGCAATATGATAGAAGGGCCGGCAGTGATTGAGCAGTACGATTCAACAACTCTCCTGCCTGTGGAATGGGCGGGGCAGGTCGACTGTTTCGGTAATATTGTGAAACCCTGGCCGGAGTATTGCAGACTCACCGTTCTTAAGAAAGACACATTCCCGCCATTGATGTCGTCCCTTTCAATGTCCAGTCTGGCATTTTCCTCAAGCCCTCCAAACATTTCCTTAACGACTGTATCTTCAACTTCCAGTATCGCTCCATCCCCATCTGTAATTGCGGTTGCATCCATGCTGTTCTGCATGTAGGATGCCATCATCTCCATCGCATTCTTGAGTGCCTGTTCGGATTTATGCCCCGAATAGAAATGGCCAATCTGTTTGCCTACGTCTGCAAGGAGTCCGAGAAG
>DAHXLZ010000261.1 GCA_027365715.1 Methanomassiliicoccales archaeon
TCACATCGACCATCAATGCAAGCAGCGGGTTTGAACCAGGATAAGCTCCGACGATCCCGATAAAGGATGTTTTTCCTTCAATAGTGTTCCAGTCACGTCAACTTTTTGGAGCAGCTTTTGACCGCCTGCTTCCAATGAAACTGCTATATGTGAGCCCCAGAAGCGGCCAGCCAGTAATCAGCTACATCGTCACATCAATCGCAATTATCATTTCGATTGCCCTTATAAGCCCATTTTTCAAACTTGGTCTTTTCATCGGTGCTGATCTGTATGTGATATCCATCGGCTTCCTGCAGATTTTCACTGCAATGGCTGCAATTGTGTTTCCCATAACTAATCCGGACCTCTTCGAAAAGGTTGGAAAACCTGCAAATGCAGAGATTGTCGGGATACCCGTCATATCACTGGTGGGCACACTCTCCCTGGGGAGCTGGATATTCCTTCTTGGTGATTCGTTCTACAACGCATTCAGCGCACAGGTCGGACTCACCGTAATGCTCATAATTTCAATAGTAATCGGTCTCATCTTCCTGATGTACATATATTTCATGAAGAAGCTCTCTCGTTTGGGAATCAACACAGCCCTGGTGGGAAAGGAGATACCGCCCACTTAGATCGTAAACAGCACATCTCCTTCTGTCGTGCGGACATGTACAGAATTACATTCGTCAGCGACCTGCATGCAAGCAGGAAATGCTATCTGAAACTGCTTAATTCAGTGAACTACTACAGGTCCGACGTGCTCATTGCCGGAGCAGACATCACCGGTAAATTCCTTGTTCCGGTAGTGAAGGGGGCAGACGGGTACACATACACGTACCGCGGAAACAGGAATACTGTCTCAGAGGAGAAGCTGCAGGTAACACTGGATGCGCTCAGGGGCGACGGCATCTACACGGCCGTCGTTTCTCAAGAGGAGTTCGATGAGCTGTCTCATGACCATTCAAAAGTAGACGGACTTTTCCTCGAGTCGATGAAAAACACCCTGACAGAATGGGCCGAACTCGCCAGACAGCGACTGGCCGGTAAAAATCTGCAGCTGATATTAAACTTTGGAAACGATGACAGGATGGAACTCGACGCTTTTGCCCGCACCATAGAGAATGATTATTTCGTCTTTTCCGAGGACAGGAAGTTTACGCTGGGAAACGAGTATACCATGGTCAGCACAGGTTATGCCAACATAACACCATGGAATGCTCCGCGTGATATAAGCGAAGATGAACTTGAAAAGAAGATTGATGAAAAAGTCTCCGATATAAGGGACTTTGAGAAAATCATCTTCAACTTCCATTGCCCGCCATTTGATACGGTCCTTGACAAGGCTCCAAGGCTTGGAGCAGACAACAAACCGATAGCAACCGGCGGACACATGCAGATGGAATCTGTAGGCAGCACCGCTGTGAGAAAAGCGCTTGAGAAGTATCAACCGCTTCTCGGCCTTCACGGGCACATACATGAATCACGCGGATTCACCAGGATCGGCAGAACGGTATGTCTGAATCCTGGAAGCGAATATCACAACGGAGTGCTCAAACTCTGCGTCATAACGCTGGACGGTTCGAAGGTAAAAGACCATATTTTTCTCGACGGTTGATGCTCATTTTGCATTAACTCGCTGCCTGTCATTTAATACGTCCAGGCAGATGCTGTGCCAAGTGTCATCAGTAAAGATAGAAGAAGCCAGCTGGATTCTGACTCTTGATGAGAACAGACGAATAATACGGGACGGCAGCATCCTGATAGAGGATGGAAAAATTTCCCGGATCGCCAAGGCAGAAAAACTGAGAACGGCAAAAGCAGATGTCGTGATAAGTGGCAGGGGGAGACTGGTCGCCCCGGGCATGGTGAACTGTCACATGCACATCAGCTACGCACACAGTATGAGGGGACTGGTACCGGACGCAACTTCACGTCTGAATTATCTTCAGCGCGTCTTTCAGTTTCAGAGGGCTATGAAGCCAGAAGAAGAATATTGCACATCACTTCTTGCAGTCACAGAACTGCTCAAAAACGGCTGCACAAGCTTTCTCGAACCCGGTTGCGTCAGCAGCCTCGACAGCGTTGTCAGGGCGGTGGAGAAAACAGGCATCAGGGCAGTTGTCGGAAAGACATTTGCGGATATGGAAAACAAACTGGGCGTTGAGCAGCTGGAAATGAAGGAAGCATTGAGGCAGACAGAGAAAATATTGAGAACCTGTGGCGGAAGGCGCAAGAATGTCACGCCATGGATAATGCCGTTTTCACCGGGCTGCTGCAGCGATGAGTTACTGCATTCGGTTTCAGAACTGTCGGAAAGATATGGTGCAGGCATCACAACACATTGTGCCGGCTCGCGCGACGCTGCGGATGATTTCAGGAAGGTGCATGGCAAGGGAGAAATCGAACATATTGGAGATGCCGGAATGCTCGGAGAGAGAACACTGCTCGCGCATCCGATTTTCGTCAGCAAAAGGGAAATTGAACGTATCGCATCCACAAAAACAGGAGTCGTCTTCTGCCCCTCTTCATCATCGAGGGGAGCAGGCTTAGGGCTGGCGGGAAAGCTGCCGGAAATGCTCGGAAAGGGCATTACGGTCACACTGGGAAACGATTCAGCCAGTTCATCATATCATCTGGATATGATCAGGTCAATGTACCTCATTTCCATGGTATACAAAGATGCCAGACTCGACAGAACAATTCTGCCGCCTGAGCAGCTTCTCGAAATGGGCACGGTGTCGGGAGCGAAAGCACTCGGCTGCGAAAGGGAAACAGGATCTTTAAGTGCCGGGAAATCGGCAGATATCGTCATATTCAACACAATGACGCCTCAGTGGAGGGCGGTGTTCAATCCGGTCAGCAACATGATCAATTCGGCGGATGGCCGAAGTGTTGAAACCGTGATCATCGGCGGGAAGACTGTTGTAGACGGAGGCAGAGTCATTTCGATCGATGAAGAAGAGCTCTGCACGAAGGTACAGGAGATAGGGGAAGCAATAGCCGATCGGCTTGGTATAGTTCATGAGAGCAGATGGCCGACGGAATGAAGCAGTCATGCCGGGGAAGTGAGACTTCAGCCGACAGTCGTCTTTGGCCATCCTCTGCACGTGTGCTTCAGTAGCCTGTCCATATCAACAGTGATGCCCAGGCCAGGGCTCTCAGAGAGCTGCAGCTCACCCTTACTGTAAGTCAGCCCGGACGCGGCAATATCATCAGACAGCCTCAGCGGGCCGAACAGTTCGGTGCCATAGGAGAGTTTCCTTACACAGGAGGCGAATGCGGCATAGGCGGCGTTTCCTATGCCTGTCTCGATCATGCAGCCCATATATCCCTCGAGGCCGTTGTCGAACGCAATGCGTTCCATCTCCAGTGAATTTGTGAATCCTCCCGACTTCTCAAGCTTGTAGCTTATTATTCCTGCACAGCCGTCCAGCGCAATGAGTGAAACGTCGTCTGGAGTTTCTGCACTTTCATCGGCCATTATTGGTGTTGAATAAGTGGAAGAGAGTTCGGCGAGACCTGCAAAATCACCTCTCCTCAGCGGCTGCTCGATGAAGTCGAGTCCAATCCGGTCGAGTTTTTCAAACGCCTGCACCGCCTGCTTCATGTTCCAGCCCTGATTCGCATCTATCCTGAGCCCCGCACGCCCACGCGTTACTTCGTAAATGCGCTGCACGCGTGAAACCTCCTCGTCCACCGGGAGGGAACCCACCTTGACCTTCAGTATCTTCCACCCTCTGGAAATCATTTCCTCCGCTTTGGAGCAGTCTCTGACGGTATCGTTGCTGGCAAGTGTCCAGCTCACCAGCAGACTTTCCCGCCTTCTGCCGCCGAGCATTGAGGCTGCACTTCTGTGCAGTATCTTTCCTTCGACATCCAGCATCGCCATCTCTACAGCAGCCTTCGCGAACGGATTCCCTCTGACAGATTGCATCAGCGGTATCACTTCGGACGTTGTTCTGATTTCCCTTCCGATTATGCGCGGCGACAGATACCGTTCAATCGTGTAATAGACGCTCTCCTGACTCTCAGACGACCAGTACGGTCCCTGCAGTATTGCCGCCTCGCCCCATCCTTCCGCGCCAGACACGTCCTCGAGCCGGACGATCACGAAGTGCATCGTGTCGACTCTGCCGAAAGAAAGCTGTTCGCTTTCAACTGGAATCCTGATCGGAAACAATTCCACTTTTGAGATTTCCATTTTTTAATCACACTACCTGTGACAGAGCATTTCCAGAAGATGTTTTGTTTCGCCTGCGGTCGGGAGGCTGTTAATCGATTCGACTATTGTCGCTGCCCCGGGATGGCCTCCTGCGAGTGTATTGAATTTTGATATCAGTTCCGCTGTACTGAGCGGTTTTGCCGGATCACCTTTTGCATATTCAACAAAAGTTGACCTTTTTTCACCGCTATTCAATCTCAATTCCAGCAAAGCCGGCATTGCATCCGGATAGTACCTCTCCAGCTGTCCGTCCGCGACCACTCTGACTTTCCTGCTCAAATCCACGATCCTCCTGTTCGATCTGATGGTGGCAAACTGTTTTCCTGAAACATATCCGTCTGTCAGAGCTGCAGCGAGAATCAGCTGTGCATTGTGCGTCAGGTCGCCGGCTCCGTCTATCAGCGGTGCCGTGGACGGAGCGACAGACAGTGTGATTTCCCTGATATCATCAGCTGTGACTCCTGCTGCCCTCAACTCCATCGCCCCGTCTATCGCAGTTTGAAGGAATTTGCATGCCGGATAACGCTTAAAGCCGGTTTGCAGGACGCTGCCTCCCTTCTCCATGGTTTCCACGAGCAGCGCGGCCTTCTCATCTGACCGGCCTGAGGAAAAGGTATCCATTATGTTCTTCCTTCCGAACATCTGCGGCCCCCTGATGCCGGCCTTTGCAAGCAGTGCTGCCTCCACACCGCATCTCGCGGCATGAGCGACCTGAAAGGGCGCCGAATGATGCTTCTCCTCGTCAAAAACGGTAGTTAGACCGGAAGCCATCACCGAAGCCAGACCCAATGCACTCTTCATTTCATCATCATCGAGTCCGGTCAGAAGGGAAGATGCCGCAGCGCAGCCGATTGCATCGCAGACAGAACTCGGATGGAAATTTCTTGCATACATCCCGGAGGGGGAGAACGCCCTGCCGAATGCTGCTGCAACGTCATAACCGGTGTTAAAGGCCCGTATGAGGTCCGGACCGCTGGAATCTGTATGCACGGAGAGTGTGAGAAGAGCGGGATACAATGCAGCCGCGATATGAAGGGTCGCAGGGTTATAGACGGCGTCGAGGTCCAGACAATAGCCCAGGGACGAATTGAGCATCACTGCGCCAAGAATGTCAGCACTTCCTCCAGTTATCAGCGGCACGTCGCCTCGGCCTGTGATTCCGGCATTTGCCAGCAATCCTGCAAAATCAGTACTGCCCGCGGAAATTAATATGCCTGAGGTGTCTATCATTATTTCTTTGACGAGTGTTTCAGCAGGGCCGGCAGGACTCTTTGATGAAACTATCAGGTGCGTAATTTCACTTTCAACTGTATCTGAGTCCATTGGAGCCGTGACCACCGTTTCAGACCGTTATCTCTCCACTTCTTCAATCTCGTTGTACCAGATTTTCTTAGTCCCTTTCTTGCAGCGTTTCTGCCACTTCCTGGACTTTTCGCAACTGTCAAGAAGGGATGTAAGCCGCCCGGCCCTGTCCGAAATCAGACTGGCTTCCGACTCACTTATTCTGCCCGACGCACACTCGTTCCGGACAAATTCAACCGTCTTCCTGAGGTTGTTCATTGCATCGTACCAGAATCCCCAGTCATCCTGAAGTACGCCTGTCAGCCTGTCTGTGTCAATCGCGCTGTCCCCTGCAGCAATCCCGTTTCCGAGCAGCAGCGCCGCAATGTCAACGAAATCCTTCCTCTCGGTGTTGTGTATCTGGAGTTTGGTCAGAAGGAGATCTGCGGGAGGCAGCGTACTGGTGTCTGCACTCTGTCCGTCAATCCCCTCCCTTCCTGCAAATTCGATGAGATGGCTGAATTGCATCCGGTCATAGAAAATATCAACATCAAAGAGGTTGCCGGGATGGTAGAATATGTTTCTCTGAGTAGCATAGACTGTATTCACATACATATCGCCCTTGAACGACAGGTCATTCTCGAAAAAATGCTTTACATCTTTGTGCTTCTTCGATGAGGAGACAAAATCCACATCGGCAAAAGAGTTTCGATTCAGCATCCTGTCCATTTTCCGGAAGAAATCTCCGTGCTCCCTGCTTCTTGAGATTTGTGCATATATTGCAAGACCGCCAACAAGTTTTAGCGGTATGCCTTTAGCTCTGGCGGTAGAAATAATGCGTTCTGCATTATCGAGAAGTTCATCATCTGACAGGTTAACTGATTTCATCTCTGCACTGAGGCCATATAGTGCCTGTTGCTAAAAAGACTTGTCGCACCATGGTCTCTGCAGGAAGGCTGTTTCGGTGCATCAGTCCAGCTTCTTGCCAGTCACGGACGACTCTTTCAGCAGCTCACCCTTCTCAAAGCGATCAATCGAAAAAGGCTTCATGATACCCGGCACCCTTCCGGTTGAAATGTATTCCGTTATCAGCTTGCCAGCCTCAGGTGCCATCATGAAACCATGGCCGCTGCTTCCTGCAGCGATGATGAAATTGGGTATGCCCGGGGCGGGGCAGATTATGGGCGATCCGTCCGGTGACATGTCATATGTCCCGGCCCAGTGTCTCACCACCTTCATGTATTTCATAAATGGCAGCAGGTATGT
>DAHXLZ010000262.1 GCA_027365715.1 Methanomassiliicoccales archaeon
GACGATTCTTCAACGCTCGATCGAAAAATTCTGAGCCGTGAAGTCATGGAGACGGCAAATGAAATGCTGTCTGGCGAGGCACAGTTGGGTGCGTTGACGGGGACTGGCATAATTGTTGGCATCTGCCCTGGAATTCGAAACGTGAATGCGATAATGCATGCCGGATTAACTGCGTAACTTATGAAGTGACGGCTGCGTTTAATTGGCGAGACAAAAACTTGCAAAGTTTAAAAGCAAGTGTTTTTTTGTTGTTTGCCCATGAATGGTGGCAAGTTGTTTATCAGAAGCATGGAGGAAGTCGGTGTTAAAGTTGTATTTGGCGTTCCGGGCGAAACGTCGCTTCCTGTTTACCATACACTGACGGACGATTCGATTTCATTAAGGCATGTGCTGATGAGAGATGAAAGAAATAGCGCATACGCGGCATGTGGTTATGCAAAGGCAAGCGGCAAAGTTGGAGTTGTTGAGGCACCAAGTGGCGGGGGAGCGTTGTATGTTCTGCCCGGTCTGTCAGAGGCGTACAACAGCTCCATACCGCTCCTCTCAATAACCACGGATCTTCCGGAGGATCAGCACGATAAAGGGTCGTTGACAGAACTGAACCAGTGGAATCTGCTTTCTTCGGTTGTAAAACACCTTGACCATGTGAGCAGGACCGAGAACATACCGGAGAGTGTTCACAGGGCCGTTACCATAGCATCATCAGGCAGGCCGGGACCATCACACCTCATCCTTCCCGTGGACGTGCTCGAGAACGAGGTTTCAAACGAGGATGGTAACCTCTCATCGACAGGAAAAGTTGAATTCCCCTTTTCAAGGGCCGCAGCTGACGCAGGACGAATAAGTGAGGCAATCCGGATGATATTTTCAGCCGAAAGGCCGTTAATTGTGGCAGGCGGAGGTGTGCATCTCTCAGGTGCATATGGCAGCCTGAAGAAACTGGCCGAGACTCTTCTTATCCCTGTTGGAACAACGCTATCCGGCAAAGGTTCGTTCCCTGAAAACAATCCGCTTTCCATCGGCATTATCGGCGAAAATAGCTCCAGGGGTTACGCAAACACCCTTTTCAGAGAGGCGGATCTGGTAATATTCGTCGGATGCAAACTCGGCAACGTCGCAACCTTCGGATGGACGGTGCCTGCAGGGCGGACGAGGATAATACACATTGACATATCAGCGGAATGGATAGGCAGGAATTTTCCACAGAATGAAAAGGTGCTGTTGCTCGGAGACGCAGACGCCACGCTCAGAGTAATGCTGGAGAATCTGATGAACTCACTCTCCACAAGGGCGGCAATAACGACCCGTTCTGACCGTGTTGAAACAATAAGACAGAAGACAAAGGACTGGTGGCAGTCCCAGGAGGATGTCGAGAAGGAGGAAGGATATGTGAGACCGCAAGTCCTCTTCAAGGCAATCAGGCACCTGTTCAAATCGGATGAAGTAATCATTGCCGCAGATCCGGGCACATCGACGCCTGCAAGTGCGTCGCTTTTCCCCATAGATCCCGCAGGCAGGAGGTACATGATATTGAGATCCCATGGTGCGCTCGGTAATGGTCTGGGAATGTCTATTGGTGCAAAGATCGCACGACCGGACAAGAAGCTGCTGTTCTTCACGGGAGACGGCAGCCTGGGCATGTCTGCCGCTGAGATTGAAACTTCAGTCAGGGCTGATGCGCCGCTGATAATGTTCCTGTTCCAGAACTCCTCATTCAGCTGGATAAAGGCACATATAAAGTTCCTTTATGACAGCCGGAAATACGCTTCGCTGGACTTTGGCGCTACAGACTGGGTCCGGGTAGCGGAGGGTTACGGTGCAAAAGGGTACACACTTACGGAAAACAACATCGAGAGCGAGCTGAAGAGGACGATAAAGACGGACGGGACATTATTCTATGCCATGAACACTGTACCGCTGGAGGAGAAGCCGCCGCTTTACTGGCCCTGGCTGAAGAGTTAGGGCGCCTGCTGTTGAGTGCATATGGGAAAGATTGAATTCACGTATAACGGCAAAGCAATGACTGCGAGAGAAAATTCAACAGTAGCTGAAGCACTCGGTTCAAACGGAGTGAAAGTGGGAAATTACAGTGTCCGGCTCAGAAGATGGAGAGAAGAGTACCATCCGTTCAAGGATATACCGTCTGCATGGGTCACAGTTGACGGCATTCCCAATGTCAACGCCTACCGGACCGGAATTCAGAACGGAATGGAGATAATGCCGCAGACAGGCAAGAGCATATTGAATTCCATTACGAGACGGTGGGGGCCCGGTTTCTATTACAAAAAATTCAAGAAGCCTGAATTTCTCAGGAAGTTGTTTTTCAGGGAGGTTGAGAAACACAACGACTATGGTGGTTCTGTCGACCCGGGCAAAGCGATTAACAACAGAATTGCAGAACTGAGATTTTCGCATTCCGGGACGTTAGAAGCCGATGTGCTGATAATCGGAGCCGGAAGAGCGGGCATCGCTGCAGCACTCTCGTTAGCAGCAGGAGGCAGGAATGTCGTCATTCTGGACAGAACAGATATGGGCAGCATTGAAAAGGTTTACACCCACGTCGTTGCCGAAGCGGGCCGGTCACCGGAGCTTGTCCTGCCTGGAACTCCCGGCTACGGCACATTTGCATCAATGGCAGAATCAAAAGGCATCAAGCTGCTGGTTAACACAACTGTATTCGGCTGCTATGAAGGTGTGTTTGCAGCAATTTCCGGTGAATCAGGTGTTGTGCTGGTGAAGCCCCGTCTTGTTGCAGCATGCACGGGTTCCGAAGAAATAAAACCCAGGTTCTGCAACAACGATCTTCCTGGAATCATGACAGCGTCATCGTTTCTCGCTCTATCGGACTTCTCAGGAGGCGCGTGTGCATCTGATGGAGTCACACTCTACATCGAAAGTTGGATTTCACCGCACATGATTGAAGAGCTTTCCTCCCGGACGAGGGTGAGAAATATAGTGATTGGTTATGAGTGTGATGAATTATCGAAGAAGAATATAACTGAGGCATTCTCCACAGATGCCGTCAGTGTGCTCACGGGCTTCATCCAGTCCGCCGATGGGAAACGCAGAGTTGAAAGCATTACCGTCTACTGCCCGGAAAAACGGGAAAGTGTGCACATAACAACGTGCCGCTGCTTCCTGCAGCGATGATGAAATTGGGTATGCCCGGGGCGGGGCAGATTATGGGCGATCCGTCCGGTGACATGTCATATGTCCCGGCCCAGTGTCTCACCACCTTCATGTATTTCATAAATGGCAGCAGGTATGT
>DAHXLZ010000282.1 GCA_027365715.1 Methanomassiliicoccales archaeon
CTCCAGAAAATGCTGACAATTGTGAACATCAGGGCGAGTGTTTGCACAGTTCCCAGACCATTCAAGAACTTCGTAAAATATGGTTTTCGCCAAAGGAAATAACGTGTCAGCGCTCCTGCCACCAAAGGGGTCGCGAGATACAAAATAACGCTCTTCAGGATCACCAGCGGATTGATAATCAGTTGTGTACGTGCAAGGAGATAGACCAGGAATGGAGTAGTCATGACCTGTATTATGGAATTCCATGCAACAAACGACACTCCAGCCGCTAGGTTGCCTTTTGCTAGATCTGTCCACACCATGACCATCGCTATGCATGGGGCCACTCCGAGCAATATGATTCCCACAATGACCTGTGACCCGACCTGTGTCCCAATTAATCCAAACCTTTCAAATATGCCGAAGAAGAATAAATAAGCCAGTCCCCCGACCAGAAAGGGAGCGATAGCATAATTGAGGAAGATCATCAGTCCTAGTTTCCTAACATCCTTCATGCCTCCAAGAATTTCCTTTAGGTGCACCTTCGTCATCGCGGGGTAAATCATGAAGAAGAGACCGATCGGAATTCCAAAGGTCGATACGGTCCCGATCAGATTACTTCCTTTGAAACTCAATCCCAACCCCAGAATCATTGAAACTACCACGAATACTGGAAAAAGTGTTGTTCTGAGAGGAAGTGACCTTCGAACTCTAACTGAATTCGCGGACGCCCCCTCCCTTCGGTTCTATCCCAGAATTCGCAATGTATACAAGGATTCGGAACACTCTTTTAAATCATATTGTCATATTAATGTTTTATGATATGAAAGCATAGAACTATGGCATCTTTACTGACGACTGCGTCCACAAAGTAGCTACAAAATTGAGTTAAAAATTTATACAGCATATTTATCAGCAGGCATGGAAGAGCTACTCGTTCACTTCGATATTTATTCTGAAAATGCAAAGTTCTTTGCAAAAGTTAAGAGCGAGATGGGTGGCCTCAGAGAGTTTTCTGCAAGAAACATCGAAAAGCTGATGGAACAAGTAATCATCGATGTCAGCGAGGAATTTGACAACTTATAGATCAACCATCCACTTATGAGTTCGTGATTTTTCCTAAGGACTGAGCCGTCAGACTTCATCTTTATGAAGCGCTTTGTAAATCCTACCCATCAACAGCGGCTGGACAGTCAATGAAGTGAATATGATGACCAGTACAAGCGCTTCTATAGCCTGTCCCCAGTATTGCAGCAGCACGTTGTTTGTCTGATCCCCCATTATGAGAATGGTCGGCGCCAGTATTGCAGGGAAGATACCTCTCGTACCCTCAAGTCCCACGAATACGAGGTCTCCGTACTTCAGGTCAACGTCCACCGAACCCGCTAGTATGACAGCGAGTGGTCTCACGATGAATATCAGAATCAGTGCAATCAGAATGCCAGGGATGACGAATGAAATAAGGATGGAGAGATTAACGGAAGCACCCAGAAACACGAATATAAGGATCGCTGCGAATGTGGATATGTTGTCCATGAACTGCTTGTAGTTTTCGAATTCGGTATCTCTCGGCATGAAATTCCCTGAGAGAACCCCGAAGATGGCTGCAGCCATATAACCGGATCCACCCATCACGACAGTTATCGAGTAGGCAGACAAGCCGAACAGTAGGAACATGGCTGTATAATATTCTTTGAAATCCTTCGGCAGTTTAATCCTGAGTAGGTAGAGCAGTACGAACAGGGCTCCAGCAATCAGTATCGGAAATAATCCCTGCGTGAAAAGAACGTAGAGGAACACGTTGCTGAAAGTGAATGGAGACGACTGTACCAAGGAAACGTTCTTTGGAAAGAAGATGATTATTAACGTTATTAGGAACAGGTACGAGAACGGGTCATTGAACACCGATTCTGTAATCAGCAGCGTGGATGGTACTTCAGATACTTTCGTTTTCCTTAAGGATGTTATAACGGATGCTGGATCCGTGGAAGAGATGATGGCTCCGACCATGAACCCGACCCATATCGGTGCCCTCAGGAGGAATACCAGAATGACTCCGGTCGTTATCCCGGTGACAAAAAGAACAAAGGTCAACAACATCGATAGTGGTTTTACTATCCTTCTCAGCAGATATCTTGGGATCTTGGACGACTCGGCGAGTATGATGAATGCCGCTCCTATTGGCCCGATGTAATTGTAGAAGAGCACTTCAGCTTCCCCTGGTTTGATGAGGTAAAGAACCGGTCCCACCAGAATACCAAGCAGCAGGAGATACGGAATGTATACAGTCCCAGTGAGCCTAGCTATCAGTGTTGCTAAGTATCCTAGAGTAAGTGCAATGAGGATGGGAGCTAGGAAGCTGTACACTTGTGTGTAACAGCAAATAGATTAAAATCTTTTTTTTGAATTCATTTGCCAGTTTTCCAGCCTTTCGGATAGACACCTCTGTCTATAAGCACGACAGAAGGCTTCACGACTTCTCCCTCCCTGGTTCCCATTCCGAGAAGCTCTCCCCTGGGACTCATTATCCTGAGTGTTTTTCCCTCTCCCATGTCTTCTATGATCCCCTTCCTGAAAATACTCGCCCCATGGGCCATAGCGTCTATGGCGCTCTCCTTCAGTATTATTCTTGGGTAGTCCTTTGTGACCTGCTCCGGATCGATGAGCATGCTTGAGAGCAGCTTCTCGTCACCGTCCTTGTAAAGTGTATATGCGTCCTTGAGTTTCTGCAGTGTCGATAGGTTGGATTCGTTCAGAGGTCCGCTGCGTGTCCTTCTGAGCTCAACCATGTTCCCGCCAACCAGGAGCGCATCCCCCATATCCCTGCAGAGTGTCCTGATGTAGACACCTGATTCAACGTCTGCATTGAAAAGGACATGTCTCTCTTTCATTTCCATTAATTTGAGTGAATATATCATCCTCTTTCTGAGGTTCCTTGCGACCGCTGATCTAAGCGGTGGAAATTGAAAAATCTCCCCTGTGAATTCCTTCAGCACGTCCTCGACCTTCATCCTGTCCACAGCCTTGTGAAGCAGCATTAGCGTGACATACTCCTTGCCCTGTTCGTGCAGGAAATCTGCCAGTCTCGTTGCTTTTTCCAGTCCCACGGGTAATACGCCCGTCACGTTTGGGTCCAGAGTACCCACGTGACCCGCTTTTGAAATCCCCAGAATTTCCTTGACCCACGCAGACACCTGATGTGAGGTTGGGCCTCGCGGCTTGTCCAGCACGACGAAACCGAAGTTTATACGCTCTTCTATCGATCTTTCACGTGGGATTGGAAAAAGCAACGAGACTGGCAGACTTCCTGCACGAGCAGGGCAAGGAGTACGTCACGCTAATGCTGCTTCACAA
>DAHXLZ010000283.1 GCA_027365715.1 Methanomassiliicoccales archaeon
AGAGTCGGCATAGCGCGTAGCCTCGCCGTAGACCCTGACCTGCTCTGCATGGACGAGCCGTTCTCAGCGCTTGACGTGCTTACCGCTCAGGGACTGAGAGACGAAGTGCTGATGCTGTGGCAGCAGAGCGATCTCCCTCCTTCCGCAGTCCTGATGGTGACGCACAATCTAGAAGAGGCTGTCTACATGGCCGACAGGATAATCGTCATGACACCGAGACCGGGAAAAGTGAGCTGCGAGATGACAGTCGACATACCACGGCCCAGAGACAGAAAGAGCCCCGAATTCCTTGATTTCGTTGATCAGGTGTTCTCAAAGATAGTCTGATCTCCCTGCCACAATGAACGTCATGATTTCAAATTTCAGCGACGGAACTTGCTGTGCCCCTGCAGGCAGAGTTCCGGTTCACACTCCCTGAGTGCTTTCGGGTTCTGCAGCACCTCATCCTGCACTTCACAGATGCATTCAGGCCGCTGTCTGAAAACAGGCTGCAGCCTGGGCACAAATGAGTATGGCCTGACCGGGATTTGCAGCTCACTCTGTTCAACCATCTCGCCTGAAAAAAAGGCATTCAGGCAGGGAACAGACAATAGATAGAAGAAGTTAAATATATCGTATTTTCTTTACATATTCGACAGACTGTGGTTGAGGTGCGCAGTTCAGAGGAGTTACTGAAAATAATGAAGGTGCTGGCGAATCCCGTAAGATTGAAGATTATCGCGTCGCTTGAAAGAGAGCCCAAACACATTTATGCACTTGCCAAGGAACTCGAACTCTCCTATCCGCTTGTCCATCTTTATCTCGAATCGCTGGAGAAGGCGGGGCTTGTTTCCGGAGAGATGGAAACGGGGAAAAGCGATGAGAGGGAGAGGAAGACGTACATCGTTTCACAGTTCAATATTCATCTGACACCTTCGCTTATCAGGGAGCTCGAGGAGGAGGACAGAAATGGCTAGAAGCGGACATGTCTTAATGCTCATACTTCCCTCGATAGCCATGACAGTCGTGGTTCCTGCATTTGCCCTTTACTTCATGATGCACGGCCTTGAGCTGATTGCAGGAACGTTGATAATCGTTTTCGCTCTAATCGGGTCCACAGCACTTGGTGTTGTCGGCATAGGCGTCTCCACCGAAACCGAGAAGCATTCACACGCGGAAGAACAGGAATCGCTGAAAATGCTGAGGACATCACAGCGGGCCCTGCTGGAAGAAATGGATCAGATGGTAAGTGTGCTGGTCCAGGTAAGAGACACACTGTCGCCAGACAAAGGAGAGAGATGATGCAGAGAGATTACAGCGCTGTTTCCGATCAGGAGGTCACTGAACTTCTCAGGAAAAGAACGAAAGAGGCTGTAGTCCTGCTTTCAGAGATAAACAGACTGCTTGGTGAAATCGCCGGGAGGTAATGATTTGGCAGATGACAGATACCACAACGGGAAGAAAGGAGAGGGAGAATTTATTCCTCCATCGGAATTCAGTACAGACTTGCTTAAATTCGCAGGCAGCTCCAAAATTGAGAAGGCGGATGCGAGACTGATTTCAATAGCAGGTTCTGGCCGGGTAACAGGCGAAGTTCGGTGCATGGATATCGATTGCCGCGGTTCTCTGCACGTCGGCGGTTCCATAATTGCGAATACAATCAGATTTGCAGGTTCGGCCGAAATCGGTGGAAGTGTTTCTTGCGCCAGAGCCGAAATCAATGGCAGCTGCAAGGTAGCGGGCGCCACCCTAGTGCTGGAGAACATGCGTACTTCCGGTTCGGTGAGTTTCGGGAAAGATCTGGTGTGCGGGGAGCTGAATTCAGCCGGGCTTATCACAGGGGAATCTGTCAAAGCCGGGTCGGTTAACATCGATGGCGCTGGAAACATACACACCATCGTTTGCGAGAAGGCGGAGATAAACAATGGACGGCAGCGGAGTTCATGGCTGAGGCTTAAAACAGGCCCGGCCAGAGAGCTGAGGATACAATCAATTATGGCGGAGAAGGAAGTCACATTGGGCATATGTGAGGTTGGAGAACTCACTGCGGGTTATGCAAGACTCCTGAAAAGCTGCAAAGTCGGCGTCCTCAAATACAGGGAAGGATTTGATGCGGAAGATGGCTCTGTTATAGGCCGGAGCATCAAGCTCGACTGAAAAACAGGTGAATAATCTGACTGCAGAATACGCCATAAATGCTGAGGAGCTCAGGTACAGCTACAACGGAAAACAATATGCAGTAGACGGCGCGAGCTTCCGTGTAAGGAAGGGAGAGATATTCGGTTTTCTGGGCAGGAACGGAGCTGGAAAGACCACAACGATAAAGGTTCTCACAACGCTCG
>DAHXLZ010000286.1 GCA_027365715.1 Methanomassiliicoccales archaeon
TCATACAGATATGACAAGAGACGCAAAAGGCCAGACTGTCGTTCAAGATCTCTGAGATTCGGCATACCGGCGGTATCGATTATATAGTAGATAAGGCTATTCAATGTATAAGCTATTAGCTAATAAATAATGAAGGAGAAAATAACATGGACCTAAGATGCGGCTGCTGTGGCGGCGAAATAAGCTGGGCTGCTCTGGATGTGCTCCGGGGTGCCCCAAAGGAGGAAGTGATAATCTTCACATGTCTGGAATGCAAGTGCGGCTACGACACTTCAGCAAGTAGAACACACTGGTGTGACAATTCCAGCAACCACAACTTTAGATTCCAGGCAGGGCAGTCAGGCAATTCGATTGAGAATGAAGGCAAACTCGCGTACAAGCAAGTCGGAAAAATGAGAGAACCGAACAGACCAGTGAAAAGACCCCGCCTGATAAATCAACCCACGAAACCCGAAGACCGATTCAAATTCGCGAGGGAGACTCAGGGACAGGGCCTCCGCAACCTCTTCTTCGAATTTCTCTTTGGCCGTTAAAACAAAAGGTGTACCACATGTCATCAGCGGCGTTCAGATACCGATATCATGCGCAGACGAACTGCGATTTCGAAGACCCGACTGTAACGATACCAAAGCCGCCCAGGCTGAAATACGAGTCACTGCCTGGCATACACAATATCCGCTACCATCTCTCAAGAGAGATGCAAAGGCTGGACATGGAGAGCATAACAGCCGAGGCGAAGGGAAAAATCAGAGAGTTCGTTGCCGAGGGTGCTGCACTGAACCTTTCTCCAACAAGGCAGTACCACTACCTTCTGAGGCTCAGGCTCATCGCAAAGGCGATGGGAGAACGCTTCCTGTCACCGACAAGAGAGGATATCAGGGATTTCCTGTTCCGGCTCATGTCTGTAGGGTATTCGCCGAACACGATACGCGACATAAAGTCGGTGATCAAACGCTTCTACAGATGGCATTTTGAAGACCCCGACGTGGCAAATCATTTGGTCGGCTGGATAAGGATGCTCAAGGGTGTGCGCCACGACAAGCCTGACTGCATAATAACGACTGACGAATTCGAACGAATGATGAAGGTGTGCAGGACACTGAGGGACAGGGCACTGATTTCGCTGCTCTACGACTCCGGCTGCAGAATATCGGAAGTGCTCACATTGAAAGTCAGGGACGTAACATTCGATGAGTATGGCGCTATCCTCATAGTAAACGGCAAGACGGGGACAAGGAGAGTGAGGCTCTTCGGCACGTCGGTGCCGTTTCTGAAGAAATGGATCGAGACCCGCCGCGCAAGACGTGGCCAGGATGCGTTCGTGTTCATCAATCCCCGGGACGTAAACCAGCCGCCAATGCACTACCACCAGTCGTTGCAGGTTGTGAAGAGGGCTGCCACCAGGGCAGGAATTGCAAAGAAGGTCAATCCCCATCTCTTCAGGCATACGAGGGCAACACTGCTCGCCGAGCACATAGCGGATGCACCGCTGGAGATACAGATGGGATGGGTGCACGGTTCAGCCATGACAAGGACATATGTTCACCTGTCAGGCAAGGACATGGACAGGATAATACTCAGGGCGTATGGAGTGGAAGTCAGGGAGGAGAGGGACGCGCTTGACAATCCACTTGGAAAGTGTATCTGGTGCGGAGTGATAAATCCGCTGAAGTCGAAATACTGTTTGCAGTGCGGGATGGAAACGAAAGCGGTAGCTTTTCGATAAGCCTAATTATCATGAGAGATTCATCAAGTGGTTCTATCAGCTCTCGACCCTTTGAAGCATCTTCTGCACGGAGGAGAATTGCCCAATTTCAAAGAATTAAATCTTGCTTTCCATTTTACGGAAAGCGAGTTAAATATGTATAATGTAGCCAATATATGGAAACAATTGTGGTTATCATATGGTTGATTTCAGGATTCAGAGAAAGCGGCAAAGGAGAACTTCCTGGCGACCACGGCAATCCACACACACCGCTACGTGCAAAAGATGTGGCAAAGCCTTGTCGGATCCTATTAGTGTGGGAAGGGGAATTGGCCCGGAATGCGTCAGAAAGCACAATAGGATGCGGACG